>JBAWAM010000570.1:0-29899 GCA_049589315.1 Myxococcaceae bacterium | reverse complement strand
GGATTTCGCCCAGGGTGCCCAGGGTCACCCCGTTCTCCAGCCACACGCGCGCCGAGGCCCGCGGATGGTACGGGGCGAGCTCGATGGAACTGAACCTTGCCCGGTCGATTCCCAGCGCGCCCAGGATGGCCTCCACCGCGCCCTTGGCGTCGAAGAAGTCCACCTTCGCATCAGGTGAGGTCCAGCTCCGCCCGGCGCGATAACCCGACAGCACGCCCGCGACGTGGGTGGTCTCGACCGCCACCGGCCGGTGCTCCTCGCCGCCCTCGGGATCGGGGATGTAGGTCCGACCCCACTCGTAGATCCGCACGGAGTCGACCTGGTGTCGCAGGTTGTGCGAGAGCGCCCCCAGTAGCCCCGGGTACATGCTGGTCCGCATCGCGGACTGCTCGCTCGACAGCGGATTCTTCACCGGCACGGCCTGCACGGGCTGCCCCAGCTGGTCGAGCGGCCGGACGGTCAGCAGAGGGAGATCTTTCGGCGCCACGAACGAATAGGTGACGACCTCGATGAAGCCGCCGCCGGCCATCGCGCTGCGGATGCGACGCTCCACCTCCATCGCCGGCGACTCGGGCGGGAGCTCGGACGGGCCGCGTGGGAGGACGCTGGGCACGTGCTCGTACCCGTAGATGCGGGCGACCTCTTCGATCAGGTCCTCCTCGCGCTCCACGTCCACCCGCCACGTCGGGACGGTCCACTGGCCGCCCTCGCCTTTCGCGAACCCGAGCGCGCTGAGGATCTTGTCGGCGCGATCGGCCGGGACCTTCGCCCCCAGGAGGCGATCGACGGCGCCCTCGCGCAGGGTCACCTTCCTCGGCTCGCGCGGCTTCGAATACACGTCGATCTGGCCGCGCTGCACGGTCCCACCGCCGAACTCGGCGATCAGCGCTGCTGCCCGATCCAGCGCCCTGGGGACGGCTCCGATGTCCGCGCCACGCTCGAACCGGTGCGACGACTCGCTGTGGATGGCGTGCCGCTTCGACGTCCGGCGCACGGAGGATGGGTTGAACCACGCGCTCTCCAGCAGCACGCGCGTCGTCTTTTCGGTGACCTCGCTCTCGCCGCCGCCCATCACCCCGGCCAGGGCCTGGGCGCGATCGCGGTCGGCCACCACCAGGTCCTCGGCGTCCAGCGAGCGCTCCTTGCCGTCGAGGGTCGTCATCTTCTCGCCGGCCTTCGCGCGGCGGACGACGATCTCGGGCCCGGCGACCTTGTCGAGGTCGAACGCATGCAGAGGATGCCCGTACTCGAGCAGCACGTAGTTCGTCACGTCGACGAGGTTGTTGATCGAGCGGATCCCGCACGCCTTGAGGCGATCGGCCAGCCACTTCGGCGAGGGGCCGACGCGCACGCCTTCGATCACCCGCGCGGCGTAGCGAGGGCAGCCCTCCGCGTCCTCGACCCGGATCTTCACCTTGTCGGCCGCTGAGCCGCCGCCCTCTTCCAGCTTCGGCTCGGGATAGCGGACCTCGGTGCCGGCAAGCGCGGCGACATCCCGGGCCACGCCCAGGTGCGAGAGCGCGTCGGGGCGGTTCGGGGTGACGTTCACTTCGTACACGGTGTCGTCGAGGCCGAGCGCCTTGGCGATGGGGAGCCCGACGGAGAGCTCGGGATCGAGGATCATCAGCCCGGCGCTGTCCTCGGAAAGGCCCAGCTCACGCGCCGAGCACAGCATTCCGAAGCTGTCGGTCCCGCGCAGCTTCGCCTTCTGGATCTCCATCCCGTTGGGCAGCCTGGTCCCTACGGTCGCCAGCGGCACCTTGTCGCCGACCTTGTAGTTCTTCGCGCCGCACACGACCTGCAACACGCCATAGCCGCCGGCGTCCACCCGGGTGACCGACAGCTTCTCCGCATTGGGATGCGGGTTGGATTCCTTGATCAGGGCGACGACCACGCCTTCGAGTCCTTCGGACGCGCGGGTCATGCCCTCTATCTCCAGCCCGGCCATGGTCAGGCGATGGGCGAGATCCCGCGGATTTCCCGGGAAGGAGACGTAGTCGGAGAGCCACTTCAGCGAGAGTTTCATCGAGAGCTCTAGAACTGGGAGAGGAAACGGACGTCGTTTTCGAACAGGGTGCGCAGGTCGTCGATGCCGTAGCGGAGCATCGCCAACCGCTCCACGCCCATGCCGAAAGCGAAGCCGGTCACGGTGCTGGGGTCGTAGCCGACGGAGCGGAACACGTTGGGGTGCACCATCCCGGAGCCCAGCACCTCGAGCCAACCGGTCTGCTTGCAAACGCGGCAGCCCTTCCCTCCGCAGATCACGCAGGACACGTCGACCTCGGCCGACGGCTCTGTGAACGGGAAGAACGAGGGCCGGAACCGGGTGCTCACGCTCGAGCCGAAGAACGCCCGCGCGAACGCATCCAGGGTCCCCTTCAGCTCGGCGAACGTCACGTCCTTGTCCACCAGCAGGCCTTCGACCTGGTGGAACATGGGCGAGTGCGTGATGTCCGAGTCGCGCCGATACACGCGGCCGGGGACGATCACCCGAACCGGCGGCTTCTGTTCCAGCATCGACCGGACCTGCACCGGGGAGGTGTGCGTGCGCAGCAGCACCGGCTGGGTCGCCTTCACCCAGCCCGCGTCCACGAAGAACGTGTCCTGCATGTCGCGCGCGGGGTGGTCCGACGGAAAGTTGAGCGCGGCGAAGTTGTAGTAGTCCTGCTCGACCTCCGGCCCCTGGGCGATCTCGAACCCGAGGCGCCGGAAGATGGCGACGATGTCCTCGACCGTCCGGGTCACTGGGTGGCGGTGCCCGCTCGGCAGCCCACGGCCCGGCTGCGTCACGTCCACCCGCGTTCCCTTGAGCTCCGCCTCGAGCTTCCGGTCCTCGGCGCGCTGGACGGCTTCGCCCAGCAGCGTCTCCACCTCGGCCTTCACCCGGTTGGCTGTCTCACCGATCGCGCGCCGCTCGTCGGGCGAGAGCTTCCCCATCTGCCCCAGCACCAGGGACAGCTCGCCCTTCCTCCCGAGGTACTTCACCCGAAGCGCCTCGACCTGGGTCGCGTCCTCCGCGCCCTGGATCTCCTGCCTGGCCTGTTCGGCCAGCGCCTGCAATCGCTCCTGCACGCGATGCTCCTGTCGTCCTGAAAAACGAAAACGGGCCGCCCGCGAAGGCAGCCCGTTCGATCCGAACCGTTCCCGGCTCGATTCCGATTACGGCTAGGCCGCCTTGGCGATGTTCGCCACGGCGGTAAAGCCGGCCGGATCCGCGACGGCCATGTCCGCAAGGACCTTCCGGTCCAGCGAAACCTGCGCCTTCTTCAGACCCGCGATCAGCCGCGAGTAGCTCAGCCCCGCGCCGCGAGCCGCCGCATTGATGCGGACGATCCACAGCGAGCGGAAGTCGCGCTTCTTCTGGGCGCGGTCGCGGCTGGCGTAATCCAGCGCACGCTCCACCGCCTGGTTCGCACGGCGGAAGCAGTTCTTCCGACGACCGCGGAAGCCCTTGGCCAGCTTGAGAATCCTGTTGCGGCGGCGCCGCGCCTTCACACCCTTCTTGACCCGCATCTTCTACTCCTGAGTCCCGCGTAAATTCGGTGGGGAACTAGTTCGCCCCGTAGGGGAAGAGTTCCTTGATGACCTTCTTGGCGTCCATGTCCCGCAGGAGCCCGGTGCCGCGGTTGCGACGCTTGGAATCCGGGGTCTTGCCGTGGGTGAACAGGTGCTTGCCAAACGCCTTGGCGTGCTTGACCGTTCCGCCCTTCTTAACCTGGAAGCGCTTCTTGGCGGCGCTCTTCGTCTTCAGCTTGGGCATTGCTTGACTTCCTTGAAAAACACCTGAAAACCCGACCGATGGTCGGAAAGCGGCGCACACTCGCTTTTTCCTCGTCGCCTGTCAACAACCTCGACGAACGAGTTGATTCCGACCACCGGCTGCAGGGCGCTAACTCGACGAGGGCGCCGCCTGCTCCTGCTCCTGCTCCTGCTGAACTGGCGGCTGCGCCTTGGCCTCGGCCTCGGCCTCGCCGGACTTCTCGCCTTCTTCGGCAGGCTTCGACGGACGCGCCTGCTCGCGCTTCTCCTGCTGCTGGGCCGCCTGACGGGCCTGGTCGCGAACCTTCTGCATGATCTTCGGCGTGGGCGCGAGGATCATGAACATCTGGCGACCTTCCATGCGCGGCGCCTGCTCGATCACCCCGACGTCCTTCACGTCCTTCGAGACGTCGTCGAGGATCTGGGAGCCCTGCTCGCGGTGCGTGATCTCGCGGCCGCGGAACATGATGGTGATGCGCGCCTTGTTCCCCTCTTCGAGGAAGCGCTTCACGTTGCGGACCTTGAAGTCGTAGTCGTGCTCTTCAGTCTTGGGGCGGAGCTTCACCTCCTTGAGCTGGACGACCACCTGCTTCTTCTTGGCTTCCGAGGCCTTCTTCTTCTCCTCGTACTTGAACTTGCCGTAGTCCATGATCTTGCAGACCGGCGGCTTCGCCATCGGGTTGATCTCGACGAGGTCGAGACCGTCCTCCTGGGCCTTCGCGATGGCCTGCTCGATCGTCAGGACACCAAGCTGCTCTCCGCCGGCGCCTACGACGCGCACTTCTCGTGCGCGGATACGACGGTTCGTTCTTTGATCGCGTGCGATGTGAAACTACCTCCGAAAATGGGCGGACTTCCGCCAGAAGCCAAAGCAAGCCGGCAACATAATGTCGGCCATGTAGGAGTCAAGCAAGCCCGAGGCCATATTGCCTACGGCAATCCCGCCTCTTTGTCGATCAACGCCTCGAAGACGCCAAACTCCATGAACTTGAGGTCTTCGCCGCCGTAACGGCGAGGTGAGACGCCCCCCTGCTCGACCTCCTTGTCGCCGATCACCAGGGTGAACGGGATCTTCTGGGTCTGGGCGTCGCGAATCTTGGCGTTCATCGACATGCCGCGCTCGTCGAACTCGACCCGCAGGCCCTTCGCCTTCAGGCGATCACGGACCTGCTTCGCGTAGTCGTTCTGACGGTCCGCCACGGTGAGGATCACGGCCTGCACGGGCGCGAGCCACGCGGGGAAAGCGCCGGCGTAGTGTTCGATCAGGATCGCGATGAAGCGCTCGAACGAGCCGTAGATCGCCCGGTGCAGCACGACGGGGCGGTGCTCCGCGTTGTCCTCGCCGATGTACGTGAGGTCGAAGCGCTCCGGCGCGAGGTAGTCGAGCTGGATCGTCCCGAGCTGCCACTTGCGGCCGATGCTGTCGGACACGTCGAAGTCGAGCTTCGGGCCGTAGAACGCGCCCTCACCCGGCTTGAGCTCCGCCTCCAGCCCCACCTCGTCGAGCGCGCGCTTGAGCGAGCCCTCGGCGCGGTCCCACATCTCGTCGGTGCCCAGCCGCTGCTCGGGGCGCGTGGAGAACTTCACCGTGTAGGTGAGCCCCACCGCGTTGTAGACGCGGTCGAGCAGCCTGACGAAGCTCTTCACCTCGTCGGCGATCTGGGACTCCATGCAGTAGATGTGCGCGTCGTCCTGCGCGAACTGGCGCACGCGCGTGAGGCCGCCCAGCGAACCGGTCGCCTCGTTGCGGTGGAGCGCGTCCTGCGTCGAGTAGCGGATCGGCAGGTCGCGATAGCTGTGCCGCTTGAACCCGTACATCAGGTGGTGCGACGGGCAGTTCATCGGCTTGAGGGAGAAGTTGTGCGACTCCTCCTCCGAGTCCCAGACGAGGAACATGTTCTCGCGGTACTTGCCCCAGTGACCGGACTGCTCCCACAGGAGCTTGGAGAACATGAGCGGCGTCCGGACCTCGGTGTACCCGTTCTCCGCCGTCAGCTTCCGCATCAGCGCGGAGAGCGTGTTGTAGATGGACGCGCCCTTCGGCAGCCAGAACGCCGCGCCCGGCGCCGCAGGGTGGAACTGGAACAGCTCCAGCTCCTTGCCCAGCTTGCGGTGGTCGCGCTTCTTCGCCTCCTCGATCCGGTTGAGGTACTGGTCGAGCGCCTTCTTGTCGAAGAACGCCGTCCCGTAGATGCGCTGCAGCATCGGGTTCCGGCTGTCGCCGCGCCAGTAGGCGCCGCTCGAGGAGAGCAGCTTGATCACGCCCACCTTGCTGGTGGAGGGGCCGTGGGGCCCAAGGCAGAAGTCGACCCAGTCCCCGTGCCGATAGAGGGTCAGCGTCTTCGCGCCCTTCGCCACGATGTCCTGGACGATCTCGACCTTGAACTTCTCGCCCATCGACTCGAACAGGCGGACGGCGTCTTCGGGGGAGACCTCCTCACGGACGAACGGGAGATCCTTCGCGATCTCCTTGTTCGCCTCGGCCTCGATCTTCTCCAGGTCTTCCGGCGTGAACGGCTTCTCCCGGAAGAAGTCGTAGTAGAAGCCCTCCTCGATCGACGGGCCGATGGTGACCTGGGTCCCGGGGAAGAGCCGCTGAACCACCGACGCGACGATGTGCGCGGCGTCGTGACGGATCACCTCGAGGGCTTCGCCCGACTTCGAGGTGAAGATCTCCAGCTTCGCGTCCTCCTCGAGGGGGCGCGCGAGATCCATCTCCTGGCCGTTCACCTTCGCGAACACTGCGGCCTTGGCGAGCCCCGGTCCGATCTGCTCGCGAACGAAGTCGGCGATCTTCGTCCCCTTCAGGACCGGCTTCTGGCTGCCGTCGGGAAGCGTGATGTTGATCTGCTCTGACATGAGTCGATCCGTCTCGGAGAAAAAAGACGGGCGGCAAGGCCTTTGTTCGGCCCGCCGCCCGCGTGAACTACGTTCTGGTGGGTCCTAGTGGTTTCGAACCACTGACCCCTACCGTGTCAAGGTAGTGCTCTACCGCTGAGCTAAGGACCCAGATGCTGTAAAGGCGGGCGCGAAATACCAGCGGCTCCCTCGGGCTGTCAAAGGAAATACGCATCAAGAATCATCCATTCCCGGTACGAAGATCGATGGCCCGACGCATCACCGAATCGAACATCGCCGGGGTGAGGCGGCCGGTCTGCGTGTTCTGCTGGCTGACGTGGTAGCAGCCGAGCAGCAGCGGCGCGCCTTCGACTCGAGCCTCGTTCCCATGCCCGAACGCCGGCCGGGGCTTCGGAGGCGTCCAGCCGCGCCGCTCGAAGTGGCCCAGGGTCGACGCCCAGGCGTGCGAGCCGAGCGCGACGATCACCTTCGGCCGAAGCAGCAGCAGCTCGCGGTCGAAGAAGCCCGAGCAGTTCCGGAACTCGTCCGGCGTGGGCTTGTTGTCCGGAGGAGCGCACCGCACGGGCGCCAGGATGTACACGTCGGTCAGCGTGAGCCCGTCATCGCGGTGTTCGCTCGTCGGCTGGTTCGCCAGGCCCAGCCGGTGGAGACCCGCGAAGAGGAACTCTCCGGAGCGGTCCCCGGTGAAGAAGCGTCCGGTGCGGTTGCCCCCGTGCGCCGCCGGGGCGAGCCCCACGAGCACGATCGACGCCGCTCGATCGCCGAAGCCCGGCAGCGGCTTGCCCCAGTACGTCTGGTCGCGGAAGGCGCGGCGCTTCTCCCGCGCGACCCGCTCCCGCCATTCGACGAGCCTCGGGCAGCGCCGGCAGGCGATGATCTCGCGGTGCAGCGAGTCGAAGTCTTCGAGGTGCTCTCTCACGGCGCGCGACCCAATCCTTCGATCAACGCTCGGAGCACCCGCGCCTTCTGGACGTCCGCGCCGACATCGACCTCGAGCTCCAGGAATGGAATCTCCCGGAACAGCTCCAGGAGCGACGGGGCCGACGCGCTCGGCTCGACGACGAGGACGACGCCGAAGCCACACCGGGCGAGACTGCGTGCCTCATCCGGGCTCCGGGCCACGAAGCGCACCGACCGGCCACCGGGGACGCCCTCCGCGCGCTCCTCGCAGGACGGGACTTCGCCGGGAGGTAGCGACACCGTCACGGCTCCCGGAAGTTGCCCGAGTCGCGCCCAGGCGGCCAGGACGACCTGCTGTGGAGCGCCCCAGCGCACGCGCACCGGATGAAACGCCCGCCAGGTGGACTCGAGCTCGTCGAGCGCTCCGGACGTGGACCACGCCACCCGCCGCATTCCCACCCGGGTCAGGTCCTCGGTCCGAAGCGAACGCCCACGTCCCCAGATCCCTGCCGCGGGGACGCGGCGGAGCTGCTCGACTTGCCGCTGGGAAACCGGCGAGCGCAGCTCGACATAGGCCTCGCCGAAGCGAGCCAGGCGCTCCACCGTGGAGGTCCTCAGGGCGTTGGACCGGGTCCTCAACCACAGCACCACCCCGGGTCGGGAGAGCGCGCGAAGGGCGTCCGGATCGAGGTCCTCGGATGCGGTCACATGCACCCGGAGGGACACGGGGGCCGCCACGCCCGGCGCACGCTCCCCTGCCCCGGGCGCTTGCCCTGGAGCGGCAGCGAGCCACAGCGCCAGCACCAGCGACGTCATCTGCTCTCCGGCGTCCCCTCGTACAGCGGCGTGCGGCGATAGCGCTGGATCACCACCGCCAGAATCACCTTGAGCACGGCCGCGACCGGCACGGCCAGGAGGATGCCCACGAACCCGAACAGCTCACCGAACCCGAGGACCGCCAGGATCACCACCACCGAGGAGAGCCCGACCTTGTCGCCGACCACCCGCGGGGTGATGACGAAGCCTTCCAGCATCTGCCCGATCACGAAGGTTCCCACCACGACCGCGAGCTGCCACGCGCCCAGCCAGGAGAGCAGCAGGCCGACCGCCGCGAGGACGATGCCGATGCCGGTCCCCAGGTACGGGACCATGTTCCCGAAGCCCGCGATCACCCCGATCAGGATGGCCATGTCGATCCGAGCTGCCGACAAGCCGGCCGAGTAGATCACCGAGAGGATGGCGCCGACGGTGATCTGCCCCTGCACGAAAGCCGAAAGCACCTCGTCGACCTGGGCGAAGCGCCGGGTGACCAACCCGACTGCCTTCCGGGGAATGAGATCCCGGGCCGTCGCCACCAACTCCGGGTAGTCCCGCAGGAAGAAGAACCCGATGACCGGCACGATGAACAGCCCAAGCACCGTGGTGACGAACTGCGCGGTGTTTCCGGCGGCGGCCGCGAGCACCTTTGCCGCGGTGGGGCCGATGCTCTTCATGAGGTTGGACGCCTCGCTCCCCAGTTCCAGGGTGCGCTCCCGGAGGAGGTCAGGCACGTCGACCCCTGTCACCTGCTCGATCCGGGGCAGCACCTCTTGCGAGGCGCGCCGGAAGAAGTCGGGGAGCCGGGCAGCCTCCTCGCGGAACACCGGGATCAGGTAGAGGATGAACCCGGTCAGCAGCAGCGTGACCGCCGTGAACACGGCCAGGGTGCCCCAGGTCCGATCCAGCCCGCGACGCTGCAGCCACGTCACGACCGGGTTGAAGATGTAGGCCAGCGCGAGCGAGAGCAGCACCGGGACGGCGACGCCGGCGAAGATGGCGATCAGCCCGAACACCGCGCCCAGCGCGACGACCACGGCGCCCGCCCAGATGAAGTCGATCTGCCGCGCGGACGCCTCGGTCAGCCCCGCGTTGGGATCCGACTCCACCAGCGCCAGCACGGGGAGGTCGGGCTTCTGCGGACGGGACGGCGCTACCTGGGCGTTCTTTTTTCGTCGACGGATGACTGCTTCCTTTCAGGGACGAAGAAGAGATACCCGAAGCGGGCCCAGTATTGCAGGTAGCTGATGACCACGCACAGCGCCGAAATGAACGCGACCGCGACCACGTAGCCTTGCACCTCGGGAGGGGCGCGCGGGCTGGAAGCGCCCAGGCCCAGCACCACCGTCAGCACGAGCGCGAAGGTGGCGTACTTCCCGATTCGGCTCGGTCGGGTCGGGATGTCCAGGTGCTTGTGCCGCACCACCGCCGCGCCGACCAGCATGGTCGCGTCGCGCACCAGCAGCAGGATGAGCAGCCACCAGGGCAACCCGCCGGCGATGACCAGGGCAAACACGGCGGTGAAGACGAGCAGCTTGTCGGCGATGGGATCGAGCAGACCGCCCAGCTTGCTCCGCTGGTTCAGGACCCGGGCCAGAAAGCCGTCCACCACATCCGAAACGGCGGCGATCACGAACACCGCCAGCGCCCACTCAGGGCGCCCCGTCAGCCGGAGCCACAGGAACACCGGCACCAGCAGGAGCCGGACGATCGAGATCGCGTTGGGGATCGTGAGCCAGGCCACGCGGTCGGTCACTCGTTCCCGGCATGGGCCTGGATGAACTTCGCGAACGCATCCTGCGGCTCGGGCGACTTCGGTTCGACCTGCCAGTAGCCGGCCTCTCCCACCGTCACGGCCCACCCCTTCTGGAGCTCGACGAACTTCTCCTCCCACTCCTGCCGCGTGATCTCCTGCGGGCCCTGCACCTGCACGCGCTTGCCCGGCGTCGACTTCGGCGCACCGGTCGCACGGGCGAACTGGGGCTGAGCGTTGAACCGGGAGTCGACCGCCACCTTTCCCTGTGAGACGCGGACGCGGGTCCCTTTCGTCCCGATGTCGACGCGGAAGACGGTGCCTCGAACCCCGGCGACCGCGCGATCGGTGGTGACTTCGAACTTCGAATCGCTGCCGGAGATCGCCTTCTTCACCTTCGCCCAGACCTTGCCGAACCCCAGCGTCGCGGCGAACCCCTTGCGCACCTGGTTGTCGAAGTCGGCCACGGAGACGGTCAACTCGCTGTTCTCGTCGAGCATGATCACGCTCTGATCGTTGAGCGTCATCTTCAGCCGCGATCCGGCGCCGACCCGCACCACGTCTCCCAGGTGGATCGCGCTCCCCACCGCGAGCCCGTGGTCGCCGTCCGCACCCCGCCGCTTTGCAGAACCCTGAAGCACGCTCACCGTGCCGACCGGCTCAGCGTCGTCCGCGAACGCCGGCACCGCGAACATCATCGCGACCGCCCAGACCATCGCGGGCCCCAGGATCGTTCGTGCCCTCATGGCGCGTCCCCCTGCGCTCTCTCGAGCGGCCTCAGCGTGATCTCGAGGATGGCCCTCGCTCCGCTGGGCTGAAAGTACGTCTGGTACGGCGCAAACCCGGCCTTCGTCACCTCGATGCGATGCATCCCCTCGCCCACCTCGAGCCGTCGCGGGGCGCCCGCGAAGTCATCACATCGACCCTGCGGCACCCCATCGAGCTGCACCTCGGCGTCAGGGGGATTGCAGTGGAGCTCGACATCCCCGCTGCGGTCGGCCGCCCCGCGCAGCAGCTCCTCGGCCCGCGTCTCCATCCGCTCGCGCTCCGTGGTGGTGGTACAGGCTGCGAGGCACAGCGCCCCCATCCACAAGCCCCGCGCCCTCACTTCGCGACCGTGACCTCGAGGGTGTTTCCCTTCAGTCCCGTCACCCGGAGCTTCCGTCCCTTGTAGCTGGCCCGGGAGACGCCGCCGGCAAGCTCGTTGGGGCCCCCGGCGAACACGACGATGTACTGCGCGCTGCCCTCGGCGAAGCCGTCGTTGCGGATCTCCCGGACACCGGTCACTTCGTCGGTGAGGAGCTGCTTGAACGCCTCGACCTCGGTGAAGTCGTCGATCCCCTTCACGGTCATCACCAGCCTCGTGCCGTTCTGACGCGCCTCGCCCAGCTTGCCGTAGACCACCTTCCGCACCTCGGCGACGATCGACTTTCCCTCGATTCGGGAGATGTCGAACGCTGTCTGCTCGTACGAGATCACGCCCGAACGGGCGCCGCTGATCAGCTTCCCCGAGACGGTCCCGAGCTGCACGCCACTGCTCGTCTCGAACACGGTGAAGTCGTATTCGCCGCTCAGCGGGAAGACCTTCGCGCCCTTCACCAGGCCCGAGCCCAGGTCCTGATACCGGAAGTGCACCCGGCCATAGAGGATGTAGTCGGCCTTGCTGACCTGGCCGATCTCCTTTGCCTCCACCGTCCCCAGCCCCACCCCGGTGGCGAGCCGGAGCTTCCCGTTGTTGGCGAAGTTCGGGTCGATCAGCTCCCAGCCGTCCGCGGCGAATGCGTCGGTGAGCACCTTGCTCATGACGCCGCTGCTGGTGACGACGCCTTTGGGATCGATCGCCTGCTCCTGGGTGAGGATGATCAGCTTTCGATTTTCGACGGAGCGCACCAGGGCCTGAACGGCCTGGAGATCCCGGTCCAATCCGCCCTTCGCCACCACCGCCGTGAGCGTGCAGGTGGAGACGCCGTTCTCATCGGTGCACTTCACGTTCTTGAACGACTTCACGTACCCCGACGCGTTCGAATAGATGCGGTCGGAGATGAGCTGGCTGTTGGCGGTCAGGGTGTCTGCGGAGATCAGCGTGCCCGCGACCTGCTCCACCGCGTTCCGGAGCGCCACGCGGCGGGCGTCCTCGCGCGCCTTCACGACGTTGCCGCTGACGATCGCTGCTTCACCGGTCGCCTCGACCGTATCCGTGTCGCCGTCACCCGCGGCAACCGCGGCGGAGGCGATGAGCAGCGTCAGCACGGACAGCTGAGCGCACTTCACTTTCCGCCCTCCTTCGGGATCCGCGTCACGATCACCACCCGGCCCTCGGAGAGCCAGGTGTTGTTCGCGTCCGAGAGCTTCTTCGCCTCATCGGCAGAGAGCACCAGGTCGGTGCCCTGGGCGCGGGTGGCCTTCACGACCAGCGGCCGGTCACCGACGCGCGCGTGCTTTCGCCCCGCGGCGACGCCGTCCACATACGCCGCGCTGCCGCCGTAGAGTGGCTTTCCGGCCTCGTCGAGAAGCCGCGGCGCAAGGACGGGAACCACCTTCAGACCGGTGGCATCCACCACGAGCCCGGTGTTCCTCAGCTTGCCCTCGGTCTTCACCGGGAAGATTTGCGCGGCGGGATCCACCAGGACCTCCGCCAGCGCAGCGAGCGGGACCTCGACGTCGATCTCCACACCGCTGTCGGAGAAGTAGCGCTTCGCGGTGATCTTGTATCCGCGGATGACGCCTTCGAGCTTCCCGCGGATTTCATCCCTGGCCAGCTCGTCGCCGACCGTTCGATCCGCGGTGATCTGGATGCCCTTCGCCTGTGCCAGCAGGTTGCGGAAGGCATCCATCTGGGCGGCGCGCTCTGCGCCGAGTCGAGCCTGGGCGGGGTTGGTGGCCTTCATGTCGGGCGCACCCGACCCGGTCGCCTTCAGGACCTGGCCTTCCCAATTGACGCTGCCCTTCGCATACACGACCAGCGGGGCCGCAAGAGCCAACAGAAAGACCAATCTCTTCACGGGGATACCTCCGATGACCCACGGCATTGAAGGCGTGGGCCCGGAGGGTGTCAAGGCAAGCCCGGAGGGTCAGTTCTCCGTGGCGTGACGGGCCACGTAGCCCTCGATCAGGCGGCGGTGACGCTCGGTCAGGAGCGTGAAGCGGACGCCCGATCCTTCGGTCGACCCGTTGCCGAGCCACTCACGGACGACCTCGCCCTCGGCGTAGATCACCTCGTCGGTGCCGGGCAGCTGAAACTGAAGACCGACGCGCTTGCGGTGGTGCTGCGGCTCGATCAAGTGCGCGAGGTTCACCCCCTCGGTGCTGATGTCGGCCGCGCGCGCCATGTACGGCACGCCACTCACGTACTTGTTCAGGTACACATCCAAAGGCGCACGGAACTTCTTCCGCTTCTCGCTCATCGTGTCTCCCTCCCCGGCAGAGTGGCCGGCCCGCGCACCGTCGCTACAGCCCGCGACGTCGCTGTAGACGAAGCGTAGAGGGAGGGTTCGATCGGTCAAGAAAACCGCCGGCGACGACGGCGTCAGCGACGGGGCTCGAAGCGGTCCACGTCGTCGATGATCGTGACCGGACCGAAGCGGGAGAGCTCCTGTTCGAGACCTTCGGGGCCGACCACGACGATCTGGAACGACGCCGGATCGAGCAGACGCTGCGCGGCCGTCTTCGCCCGAACTGGACCGACCGAGGCGATGCGCTCCCGATAGGTCTTCAGATAGTCCTCGGGATATCCGAGCGCGTCGTTCACCGCGCGTTCGCCGACGATCTGCGCCGGTGATTCGAACCGGAAGATGAACTTGTTGAGGAAGCGCTGCGTGGCGTCGCCCAGCTCCTCCTCGCCGAAGCCGTTCCTACGGGTGTCCTCGAGCAGCGCGAGCATCGCCTCGATGCTCTTCCCCACCGCGTCAGGGCGGGTATCGGCACCGGCGTAGAACAGGCCACCCGTCGGTCCGGGCTGGACCACCGAGTACGCCGAATAGGCCAACCCCTGTCGGTCGCGGATCTCCCGGAAGAGACGTCCGGCGCCGAGCCCTCCTCCGAGCGCATCGCTCATCACCCGGGCCGCATGTTCAATCTCGTCGTGGCGGTCGAACCCGCGCGCGCCGATGCGGATCTTCGCCTGGGCGAGCTCCGGTCGAGGGACGTAGATGACGCGACGCTGGAGCGCCGGAGCCGCCGTCCAGGTGCGGGTGAGCCGTTCGCCCGGTTCGAGGCCGCCAAAGAGTGCATCGAGCTTCGCGACGAGCGCGTCGGGCTCGAAGTCGCCGATGGCGAGGATGCGCATGTTGGCGGGAACCACCACCCTTTGGTGGAATGCGCGCACGTCCTCCAATCGGATCCGCTGGAGCGATTCGGCGGAAGACTCACGCCCGAAGGGGGCATCGGGGCCGTGGACCGCCTTGGCCAGGGCTCGACTGGCAAGCCCGGCCGGGTTGTCCGGACGGCGTCGCACGGACTCGAGACGCCTCGCGATCGAGACCTCGAAGCGCTCTGCGTCGAACTTCGGGCGCAGCACCACGTCTGCGTAGACCGAGAGCAACGCGTCGAGATCGACCGAGCGGAAGTTGATGCCCACGCCGGAGATCTCCGTTCCGGCATGGGCGCCGAGATTCGCTGCGTGGTATTCGAGCAGCTCGTCGAGCGCCTCGGCACCGAGTTCTCCCGCTCCGCCCTGCGGCATCAAGTCGAACGTCACGTCCGCGAGGCCCAGCTTGTCCGCGGGCTCGTCCACTTCACCGGCGAAGATCTGGGCCCGGAGGGTCACCAGAGGCACCGAGTCGTCCCTCATCAGGTAGACGGGGATGCCATTCTTCAGGGTTCGAATCTCCGGCTGGACGATGTCGAACGAGAGCGGCTGGATCTCGATGTCACGCGGATCCCGCGCCAGCCCGCCTGGAATCTCCGCCCAGGAAGGCGCAACGGCCGGCTTGTGCGCGCATGCCGTGACGAGCACCACCGCGAGAAGTCCGCCCCACCTCATCGCGCACCTCCCGCCGCCTTCATGGGGCGCTCCAGCGTCACCACCGTCATGTTCTCCGGCCTGAACCAGGTGCGCGCTACCCGTTGGATCTCCTCGGGCGTGATCGAGTCGATCTGTTTCGGGTGATCCGCCCTGTAGCGCCAGTCCCCCGCGACCGCCTGGGCCCAGGAGAGTGACGAAGCGAGCCCCGAGTTCGAGTCCATCGTGCGGGCCTGATCCGCGTGGATGCGGTTGCGAACCTTCTGCAGCTCCCGCTCCCCCACCGGCTCCGACTTCAGCCGCTCGAGCTCGGCGAGCACGGCCGACTCGACCTGTTCAGGCGTGACGCCCTTCATCGGCGCGGCCGAGATCACGAAGAGGTTGTCCAGGCGCGCACCGGGAGCTCCCCAGGTCCCGATCGATTGGGCGAGCCGGACCTTCAGTACGAGCTTCCGGTGCAGCCGGCTGGTCCGGCCATGGCTGAGGAGCGTGCTGATCACGTCGAACACATAGTCGTCCCGGGTCGGCAACGTCGGTTTGTGGAAGGCGATCATCAGCATCGGGTTCGCGTCGAACCAGACCGTCGAGCGGCGAGTCTGCCGCCGAGGCGGTTCGGTGAACTCCGGCTGAGGAGGGACAGGGCCCGCAGGGATGGCCCCGAACGTGCGCTCGATCAGCGGGACGACCTCTTCGAACTGGACGTCGCCCACGATGGCGCCGACCGCGTTCGCCGGGACGTAGAAGCGCTTGTAGAACGCGAGCGCCTTCTCGAGCGTCATCCCTTCGAGATCCCGGTGATATCCGACCGTCGGCCAGCGATACGGGCTGTTCGTGAAGGCCGTCTGGATGAGCTCTTCATAGAGCGCACCCGACGGCGAGCTGTCGGTGCGCATCCGCCGCTCCTCCCGGACGACGTCGATCTCCTTGTAGAAGTCGCGCATCACGGGCGCTGCGAACCGCTGTGCCTCCGCCTGCGCCCACACCTCGAGCCGGTTCTTCGGGAAGCTGACGAAGTAAGAGGTGAGGTCCTTGTTCGTCGTGGCGTTGAAGCCGGCCGCGCCATTGACCTGGTAGAGCCGCTCGAACGCGTTCCCGTCCGTGACCTTCGCGTGCTCGGCCTCGAGCGCTTCGAGCTGCCCGGTCAGCGCCCTGGCCTCTTCCGAGTCGCTCTTTCCTGCGCGCTTCAGCGCCGCGAGTTGGTCCCCCACCTCCGCCATTTTCGCGAGCAGAGGCTTCTCGGCTTCGAAGTCCGTCGCGCCGATCACCGGCGTACCCTTGAACGCGATGTGCTCGAACAGATGCGCCAGACCGGTGTAGCCCGGCTCCTCGTCCGCACCGCCCACCCGGACCCGGAGGTACGCGCTGAAAACCGGCGCCTGTGGCCGTTCGACGATCAGCCACTTCATCCCGTTCTGGAGCGTGTGCTCCCGAACCACGGACCTGAGATCGACCTCAGCCGAGGCCGGAAACGCCGCGAGGACGACCAACGCGCAAAGAACTCGGACCCACATGCGTCCGATCTCACCGCCATGTGTTGGAACTCCAAGGGAATTCAGCCCCTGACCAGTCTCCAACGGCTACCTACGAGATTACCGAGCGTGTCGGCAGGAGGACGCTCTATAAGGGCCCGGCCCAGCGGGCGGGAGTGCGTTCGCGGGCCTACAGAAAGGCAGAGCATGCACAAGACAGCAGCAGTTGCGGTGGCCTTCGCGTTCGCGGTTTCGGGCGCAGCCTGGGCACAGGCGCCGAAGTCCGAGGACGACAAGACCCTGTACGCGCTGGGTTATTCGATCGGCGAGAGCCTGAAGACCTTCTCCCTGAGCCCGCAGGAGCTCGAGCTCGTCAAGCGAGCGTTGACCGAAGGCGCGCAGGACAAGAAGGCGCAGGTCAACATCGAGGAGTACGGCCCGAAGATCCGCGATCTCGCGTCGGGGCGGGCGAAGAAGGCCGGTGACGCGTACCTGGCGAAGGCGTCCAAGGAGAAGGGCGCGCAGAAGACGTCGAGCGGCCTGGTCTACATCCCGCTCAAGGAAGGCACTGGCAAGCAGCCTACGGCGACGGACACCGTGAAGGTGCACTACAAGGGCACCCTGACCAGCGGCGAAGAATTCGACAGCTCGTACACCCGGGGCCAGCCCGCCGAATTCCCGCTCAACGGCGTGATCAAGTGCTGGACCGAGGGTGTGGCGAAGATGAAGGT
The DNA here is from genome assembly GCA_049589315.1 of Myxococcaceae bacterium. Classification (GTDB taxonomy): domain Bacteria; phylum Myxococcota; class Myxococcia; order Myxococcales; family Myxococcaceae; genus JBAWAM01. The sequence goes on along the minus strand of JBAWAM010000570.1, from coordinate 12,652 downwards.
CGGCGGCAAGGCGAAGCTGGTGTGCCCTGCGGACATCGCCTACGGCGAGCGCGGTGCGCCCCCCCGGATTCCGCCTGGAGCGACGCTGGTATTCGAGGTGGAGCTGCTCGACGTGAAGGCCGCAGAGAAGACGCCTGCGCCTGCGCCGGCGCCTGCCCCGAAGAAGTAGCGGTCGCCCAAGATGACACGGGTTGGCAGTTGGAATTCCAACTGCCGACCGGCTCACAGAGGCGACGCCCGCACCGCCGCCTCCACGGCTTTCAACAACGGCTCCGCGCTCACCGGCGCGCCCGTCGCGCGCTGCATCCACAGATCCGGCGTGAGCGCGCCCTGGCTGGCGATCCGCTCGAACTCGGCACCGAAATTCTTCGCCTTCGAGAGGTGCTCCTCGAGCTGGAACGCGATGAGGTGGCCCAGCGGATAGTCCGCCAGGTACAGCGGATACGCGACCATGTGCGAGTAGATCCCGAGCAGCGTGCTGTCCTTTCCGCCCAGCACGGGCGCGTAGTACCGGTTCCAGATCTTCTTCGAGAGCTCGACGGTCGCATCTCGCAGCTCCGCGGGCGTGGCATCCGGGTGCGCGTACATCCAGCGCCACACCTCGAGATCCACCAGCGCCACGCCTGCGATCTCCCACGTCTGCCAGAAGTCCGAGAGGGTCTGCAGCCGCCTCGCCTCGGCATCCGCAGGCGGTTCGCCCAGCAGTTCGAGATCCCGGTTCTGGAACACGAACGCCAGCGCTTCAGTGAAGGCGTTGTTGGGCACGCCCGCGAGCAGCGTGTGGTCCACGTCGTACAGCGAGAACACCTGCTCGACGTTGTGCCCCAGCTCGTGGACGGCGATGTTGTACCCCTTGTAGTCCATTCCCCCTTCGCTCACGCGCGTGCGCAGCCTCGGGTAGTCGCCACGCCTCGCTGCGGGCATCGCGTGCCCCGCGCCGCGAGACGGGTCGACCTTGATTCGTTCTGCGACGTACCGGGCCCGCTCGGGTGAAAACCCCAGCGTGGTGAGGATGCGCGGGATGTCCTTTGCGAACGCCTGCGCGGTCGGGTAGCGCTCCCTCGTCCTGGCGTCGAGCGCCGCCTCGGGGATCGCGGCCCGCGCGTTGAAACCGTCGTACCAGAGGTCCTGTGGCTCGAGCGTTCGCCCCAGCCGACGGCGAACCTCGTCGGCGACCTGCCCCACCAGCGGCGACGTCAGCACCTGGGTGAAGAGCGCCTCCACCCGCGCTTCGGGCAGCTCACGCTGGAGCTCGAAGACGCGTTTGATCTGCGTCGGCGCGATGGGCGAGTACGGGTCCGCTCTCCGGGCGGCGTGGTACTGCGCAAGCAGCCGCTCATATCGCACGTCCTGTTCGCGCGGCGGGGTCGCTGGCGCGTTCTCCTCAATGGTCTCCGCCGGCGCTTCGACGACCTCGTTGGTGAACGGGTTCCAGTCCAGGCGCGGGTTGTCGACGACTGCCGGAGGAATCGTCTGGGTGACGATGCGCTCCATCACCTTCGTGATCGCCCGCTGCTTCGCCAGGCCGTCCTGTCCGTCGGCGTACGCGGCCTTCAGTTCGTCGCGCAGGTTCCAGTGGCTGATGAGGCGCTTTCCCTCCGGAAAGAGCCGACGCCCGTCGGCGTCCAACACGTGGTGCATCCAGACGTTGTACTGGGAGACGTAGAGGTCGGCCTCGGACGCCACCCGCGCGATGTCCTGCTGCACCTCGCCGGGCACCCGCCGCGCGAACCGGCCGGCCAGGCGTGCCTCGGCCCATTGCTCGCGGCTCCAGGCGCTGCCCTGTGCTGCCCGTTCAGACAGCGTGGTCAGCGGCCAGTTCAAGAGGACGACGAACGCCACCTTCGACTTGAACAGGTCCTCGTTGACGTGCGCCGCCGGCTCTACCCCTGCCAGGAGCGCGTCCACCGGAAGCATGGGGCCAACGTCGACCTCGGTGGCCCACCGAAGCGAACGCCCTGCCTCCAGCATCGTCCCGTCGAGTTGCTCGAAGGTGGCCTGGAGCCGGTCGCGCGTGGCCTCCAGGGCGCGCGCGTCGGAGATGAAGTGGGCCCGGGCGAACGCCGCCAGGTCGCCGTCTTCCTCCCACCACAGCGCAGCCACCTGCGAGAGCCCCCGCGCGACGCGCGGGCGCTGCACTTCGCCGTGGGTCGCCACCAACGCGTCTTCGAGCGCCTTCATGTCTGCCTCGGAGAGCCGCTGGGGCGCTGTCACCGGAGGTGGCCGATCCGGGACGGCCGCCCGCGTTGAACGACAGGCGCTGACGAGAACAACGACGGCCACAATGAACAATCGAAGGAGCGTTTGCATGTTCCGAAAAAGAGAAAGGGCCCGATCCGTAGGAGCGGACCGGACCCTTCATGGAAACCGAGTGACTTGGCTCAGATCGCGCGAACGTTCTGCGCCTGGAGGCCCTTAGGGCCGCGGCCAACATCGAACTCCACACGCTGACCCTCGGCCAGGCTGCGGAACCCTTCGCTCTGAATTGCGCTGAAGTGGCAGAACACGTCCTCACCACCACCGTCCTGGGTGATGAAGCCGAAGCCCTTCGCGTCGTTGAACCACTTCACGGTACCAGTCGCCATCTGCTTCTCTCGTCTTTCAGGTCAGGCAAGGTTCATCCACTGCCAGGTCTCGCGAGGTCGCCGAGACACGACTGAATGTACGCAGTCGTCAGATGCGATTGCAACCTCGGCTGGCTGCCTTGCTACCAACCGCACTTTTGCGACTTGTTCTGCTCTTTGAGCCACACCTGCAATGGCTGGAAGTACTCGATGATCGCGGAGGCATCCATCTGCCGTTCACCGGTCATCGCGTACAGCGCTTCCGGCCAGGGCTTGCTCGCGCCCAACGCGAGCAGTGCCTTCAGTTTCTCGCCCGCCGCCTGATTCCCGTAGATCGAGCACTCGTGCAGCGGACCCTGGAACCCGGACGCATCGCAGAGCGCGCGGTGGAACTGGAACTGGAGGATGCGCGCCAGGAAGTAGCGCATGTACGGCACGTTCGACGGGATGTGGTACTTCGCGCCCGGATCGAAGTCCTGCTCCGACCGCGCCACCGGCGCGCGGACGCCCTGGTACTTCTCCCGGAGCTCCCACCACTTGCTGTTGAAGTTCGCCGGGGTGATCTCGCCGTTGAACACGCCCCACCGCCACTGGTCGATCAGCAGCCCGAACGGCAGGAAGGCGATCTTGTCCATCGCGTCCTTCATCTGGACGTTGATCAGCCCCTTCTTGTCGTTGGGGACCTTCTTCAGCAGCCCGAGCTGCTTGAGATAGGCGGGATTGATCGACAGGGTCAGCGCGTCGCCGATCGCTTCGTGGAAGCCGTCGTTGGCGCCGTTCTGATAGAGCACCGGGAGCTTGTGGTAGTAGTTGTAGTAGTAGATGTGCCCGAGCTCGTGGTGGATCGTGATGAGATCCTCTTCCGTCGGCTGGATGCACATCTTTATCCGCACGTCGTTCTCGTAGGTCACGTCCCACGCGCTGGCGTGGCAGACGACGTCGCGATCGGCCGGCTTGGTGAATTGCGAGCGATCCCAGAAGGACGCGGGCAGCTCGTTCATCCCGAGCGAGGTGAAGAAGTTCTCACCCAGCTTCACCATCTTCTTCCAGTCGTAGTTCTTCTTGATCGCCGAGGTCACGTCGAGGCTCGACTGCCCCTTGTACGGCTCGACCAGGTCGTAGACGTTCCCCCACTCCTGCGCCCACATGTTCCCGAGCAGGTGCGCGGGGATCGGCTTGTCCAGCGGGACCTTGTCCTCGCCGTACTTCTTCGCGAGCTGGCCGCGCACATAGCAATGCAGGTCGGAGTACAGCGGCTTCACCTGCTCCCAGAGGCGATCGACCTCCTGGGCGAACTGCTCGGGCGGCATGTCGTAGCCCATCCGCCAGAGCGCGCCGACGTTGTCGTAGCCGAGCCCCGTCGCCCCCTCGTTGCTGAGGGTCACCAGCTTCTCGTACAGCGGCCGCATCTCCGGGGAGACGGTCCGCCACCCGGTCCACGCCTCCAGCAGCTTGTCGTAGTCGCGGCTCTCCGCCATCACCTTCGAGAGCGCGAGGAGATCCCGGCAGGGCCCCTTCCCGTCCGGCCCGCAGTACTTGCCCTTGCCGTACAAGCCCTCGAGCTTCGCCGCGGTCTCTGCGAGCTCCTTGCGCTTCGCCGCGTCCGCCGGGGCGGGCATGGTGGTGGAGATGCGCAGCAGGTGGAGCTGACGCGCGGTGTCCGGATCGAGCTCGAGCCCGTCGAACCGCGTCGACTCCTGGATCGCCTTCGTGAGGAAGGCCATCACCGCCTCGTTGGCCCACGCGGCGTTCTGCTCGGTGTCAGGCGTGATGTACGTGGACTTGATCCACTCCGCGGTCGCCTGGCGGTGCCACAGGTCCTTCAGCTCGACGTTGACCCGGGCGATCCACTGCTTCGCCTCTTCGGTCGTCGGTTTCGATGGCTCGGGCGGCTTCACCTCGGCCACGGGCGAGGTGCTCTCCGCCGGCTTCGTCGAGGCGTCGTCGTGGGCACAGCCGGCCGAGACCGACAGGCAGGCGGCCGCAATGGCCACCGGGATCTTGCTGGCAAGAAAGGTCCGTTTCATGGCCGCGGACCCTACGTTCTCGGAGTCGTCCACCCAACGAAAAAGGCACGAAGTCGCCCAGGCGGCGGGCGGACGATCTCTCCCTCAGCGCCCGACGATGCGGGCCACGGCGTTCACGATCTCCTGGTCCGAAGGAAGCCCCATGAAGTTGCGCTGCGCGACCACCTTGCCGTCCACCTCGACCTGGAAGACGCCTCCAACTCCGGGAACGAGCTCGGCTTCGACTCCGAGCTCTTCCTTCAATGCGGCCGCCGCACGGGCAGCCCGAGGCTCGTAGCCGCAGGAATCGCAATAGGTAATCCGGACCATGGCGTCCCAGCCTAGGCGATGCGGTTTGCTGCGGTCGACGGTCGGTGCACGCGGGCGTTGAATCGCGCAGCGGGCGCCGCTAGACCGGACGCCAATGGCCCACCCCACGAGCGATCGCAACTTCCGCCTCCCCGGCTCGATCCGTCCCTGCCGCTACGCGCCGCACCTCCGCATCGACCTCGAGAAGCGCACCTTCGAAGGGCGTGAGACCCTCACGATCCAGACCGACGCGCCCACGAAGGAGGTCGTGCTCCATGCGGCCGAGCTTCAGATCCAGCGCGCCACGCTGAAGGCGGGAGGCCGCAGCTTCGATGCCACGGTGGAGTTGGTGGAGGTCAGCGAAACCGCGGTGCTCCGCTTCGAAGCAGAGGTGCCCGCGGGAACCGCCGAGCTCGAGCTGGCCTGGACCGGCCAGTTCAGCCCCGGCCTTCGCGGCCTCTACATGGGCGCGACCGTCGCCGTGACCCAGTTCGAGGCCGCCGACGCGCGCCGCGTCTTCCCCTCGTTCGACGAGCCCTCGTTCAAGGCGACCTGGGCGATCAGCATCGACGTGCCCGCGAAGTCGGTGGCGCTCTCGAACGGCCGCATCGAGGAGGAGCGTCCCGAGGGGGACCGCAAGACGGTCCGTTTCTCGGAAACGGAGATCCTTCCGACGTACCTGATCGCCCTGGCCGTCGGCGAGCTGGCGGCGGGTCCGGAGGAGCAGGCGGTCGGCATCCCAGTGCGCACCTGGTCCACGCCGGAGAAGGCGCACCTCACCCGCTTCGGTCAGGACGCCGCGCTGGCGGTGTTGCCCCGGCTGCAAGACTACTTCGGTCTGCCCTACGCCTTCGGCAAGTTGGACCAGGTCGGGATCCCCGACTTCGAGGCGGGCGCGATGGAGAACGCGGGCCTGATCACCTTCCGCGAGGTCGCGTTGCTGATGGACCCGAAGACCGCCTCGCTGCCGGTGCAGAAGCGCATCGCGGAGGTCGTCACGCACGAACTGGCGCACCAGTGGTTCGGGAACTGGGTGACGATGGTGTGGTGGGACGACCTCTGGCTCAACGAGGCGTTCGCCACCTGGATGGCGTTCAAGGTCGTCGACCAGTGGCGGCCCGAATGGCGCATGTGGCTGGACTTCGACTCGGGCAAGGCGAGCGCGCTGTTCCTCGACGCGCTCCGTTCGACCCATCCGATCCGCTCCGAGGTCCACAACGCCGCCGAGGCGACCGAGAGCTTCGACGTCATCACCTATGAGAAGGGCGGCGCGGTGCTCCGGATGATCGAGGGCTACCTCGGCGAAGGCCCGTTCCGCGAGGGCATCCGCGCGTACATGAAGCGCCACGCCCGCGCGAACGCGGTGGCCGACGATCTCTGGCGAGCGCTCTCGGAGGCCTCGAAGGAACCGGTGGTGGAGCTGGCCAACGCGTGGATCCGCCAGAGTGGATTCCCCCTGCTGACGGTCGAGTCCAGCAACGCGTCGGTGAAGCTGGCCCAGCGCCGCTTCTACAGCGAGCCCGGCGTCCGCAGCGACGAGACCTGGCCGGTTCCGGTGGTGCTGCGGTTCCGCGATGATGCGGGGATCCACGAGCACCGGCTCCTGCTGCGCGATCGCCAGACCCCGATCGACCTCCCTGCGAAGGGCAAGGTCCGCTGGGTGTTCGGCAACGGCGGCAACACCGGGTTCTACCGGGTGGCCTACGACGCGGTCGGATTGCAGGCGCTGGCGTCGGATCTCATGTCGCTCCAGCCGGCCGAACGAATCGCCCTGCTCGCGGATCAGTGGGCGCTGGTGCGCAGCAACGAGCGGGAGATCGGCTCGTTGCTCGAGCTGATCGGCGCGTTCAGTGACGAGGAGGACTACGCCGCCCTCGACGAGCTCGTCGCTCGGCTGTCGTCGATCGACTACCGGCTGGTCAGCGACGCCGACGCCCCTGCGCTCAGACGCCTCACGCGCGACCTGTTCCGCGATCGTCTCAGCCGCGTCGGTTGGGAGGCGAAACCGGATGAGCCGGGCGACGTCCGCCAGCGCCGTGCGGCTCTGACCCGTGCAGTGGCCGTGATCGGGCGCGACGAGGACGCCGCCCGGGAGCTCCGCTCACGCCTGGACCGCGTCCTTGCAGGGCAGAAGGATGCGCTCGAAGCCAACCTGCACGACGCGGCGGTGGTGGCTTCTGCACGCAGAGGAGATGCGGCGCTGTTCGAACGCTTCCTCGAGGCGTTCAAGGCGGAGACCGATCCCTCCTTCAAGCGTCGCTACCTGCAGGCGCTCACCTACTTCGAGGACCCTGCAATCGCGAAGCGTGCGATGGACCTGGCGTTCACGAACACCGTTCCGCTCCAGGATTTCGCGGGCTTCGTGTCTGGGCTGCTCACGAACCACACGGCGCGGGACACGTTCTGGCACACGCTGCGCGATCGCTGGTCGGACATCGAGCAGAAGTCCTCGGGCGCGCCCATGATCTACCGCCGCGTCGTCGAGTCGCTCGGCTCGCTTCGTGAGCGGGCTCAGCTCGAGGAGGTCCGCAAGCACCTCGAAGCGCACCCGGTCGAAGCTGCGAAACAGGCCGCGCGGCAGACATTGGAGCGGCTCGATCAGGACGTGGCGCTGCGCGAACGCTGCGTGCCTCAGGTCAGTGCCTGGCTCTCGAAACGGAAGTAGCCAATGTCTCGCGAATCACAGCCACGGCGTGCGCCAGACGTTGTAAGCCATGAGGCATGCGCGTTGCCATTCTCTGCGTTGTCATCGGCTTCATGGGGTGTCAGAGGGCGGAGCCTTCTCCATCGAGTGAAGACGAGCCGGCCGTGGTGCCGGATGCCGGGCAGCACTGCGAGGAGTGCGAGGTCATCCGGCACGTCCGGGTGGTCGACGCGGATGGGGAGCGCCTCGATCGTCGAGTGGTGCTGAAGGGCGACCGCATCGTCGTGGAGGAGGCGGACGACGACGGCGCCCTCAACGCCCGGGACCTCGACGCCAGCGGGAAGTCTCTCGTCCCGGGGCTGTGGGATCTGCACGTCCACCTGAAGTCGTCACCCGGAGCGTCTCAGCAGCAAGCGTTCACGGCGAGCCATCTGAGATCATTGCTCCGGAGCGGAGTCACCCACGCACTCGACCTCGGAACGCCGCGTTCGCTCGTCTTCTCGATCCGTTCACAGCTTCGGCGCGACGACATCCGCGGCCCTGAGTTGCTTGCCGCGGGGGCTATCCTCACGGTGCCCGGCGGCCATCCATGCTCGGAGCAGGCGGTTGAAGAGATGTGCACGATGTCCCTTGCGGACGGTGGCTTCGTTCCGCCTTTGCCGGACATCGCCGCGGAGCAACCGGACGTGCTCAAGGTGGCCATCGAAGGCGGGATTCCCGGGGAACCGCTTCCCCGCATCGGACAGGACGCGCTTCGCCGCATTGCGCAGCTCGGACAGATGCAGGCCCTGCCCGTCATCGCGCACGTGAGCCGAGCGCAGGACGTGCGCGACGCGCTGGATGCGGGAATCCGGAACTTCGCCCACCTTCCGGCGTTCGACCTCCTCGAGCCCGCCGACGTGCAGGCGCTGCGCGCAGCGGAGGCGAGCTTCATCACCACTGTGGCAGTCTACGAGGCGTTGCCGCGGCTCGCGGACGAGCCGTCCCTGCTGCAGTCTCCCGACATCGCGCAGGTGATCAGCCCGGAGATCCTCTCGTCGCTCTCCGATCAGTCCCTCCGTTCGTGGATGTCGAGCCCGGAAGGGCAGGCCCACGTCGAGCGCTTCCGTCTCTGGACGGCCAACGCAGTGGAGAATCTCCGGCGGCTGAATGCGGCGGGCGTCACGATCCTCGCCGGATCGGACAGCGGCAATCTCGCCACGTTTCACGGTCCAGGACTGCTTCGCGAACTCGAGCTCCTGGTGTCGGCGGGACTCACGCACGTTCAGGCGATCGCCTCGGCCACCAGCGGGCCTTCGCGGATGTTCGGGCGCGAGGCCGATCTCGGACGTGTGAAAGCGGGATTCGTCGCAGACCTTCTCCTGGTCGAAGGAAACCCTGCGGCGGACATCCGCGCCCTCGCGCGCCCTCTCTACGTGTTCCACAAGGGTGAGCGGCTCACACCGGATGCGCTCGCAGCCACGGTTCCGCCGAGCAGCCTCTTCAAGCGGGCGACGCCCGCCGGCGAAGGAGCGTTCTGCGTCGACTCTGCGCAGTGTGATTCGGGCCGCACGTGCTCGGCCTTCGACGACCGGTGTCGTCTTCCGTGCACGCTGAACGGGATGGCTTGCCCGACAGGTTCCGCCTGCTTATCGAGTGATGCCCGTCGGGCCCACTGTTTTCCCGGGGAGGGCTGCGACGCGCGCGCGCAAGACTGCCCGTATCCGGAGGCTTACTCCCGGACCTGTGTGCCCTACCTGAACGGCTACACGTATTGCCAGGTGGACGGCACCCGGGCGCAAGGCGAGAGCTGTTCGTTCGAAGCGCCCTGCGGCCATGGGCTGTACTGCGGGCTCGGTGACGTGTGCTACCGGCTCTGCGATCCCGCCTCGACCAGTCCACTCCCGGCATGCCTGCCGGAGCAAAGCTGTCTGGATCTCTCGAGCCAGTGGCAGTCGCCGGTCGGACTCTGCGTGGGTCATCAATGACCCGAGCGCGGCGCTCTCTGGACCATTGCGTCTGTTGAAAAGATCGCTCATCGTCACAGTTGTGAAAGATCCAACAACGCCTCCGACGAGCGACGCTGACAAGCGCATCGATATTTCAAACGCGCTCTCCATCATCCGACCGAAGCTCGGAGACCAGGCCGGGGTTGCGCTTTATCGGCTCCTGCGCCTCGTCGCGCTCGAGGACATCGTGGGTCGCGGTGCGGGCGCGACCGCGTACGTCGCCGGAAAGAAGCTTGGCCAGAACCTGGGCATCACCAAGCTCGAGCAGTTCCTCGAGCTGTGCTCCGCGATCTCGCTCGGCATCGTGAAGGTGCCGGTGATGACGAACTCCCGGATCTACGTCGATGTGTACGAGTGCGTGACCTGCTCCGGCATGGCCCCGGTCGGGCGCACGCTGTGCCAGTTCGAAGCGGGCATCGTCGCCGGCGTCGTCCAGGCGGTCACGGGCAAGCAGACCAAAGCCAAAGAGCTGACCTGCATTGGCGGGCTCGGGCACGAGAGCTGTGGCGTCGAGGTCCTGATGTAGGCCGCGGTAGGTGCGGAGCATCGGGCAACCGTCGCATGGAGAGCGGAGACGTCATCGGGAGATATCGCCTCACCAGCCGCGTTGGACGCGGCGGGATGGGCGAGGTGTGGCTCGCGACCGCGAGCGGCTACGGCGGCTTCAACAAGACGGTCGTCGTGAAGACGCTGCTCCCTGAGTTCGCCAGCAATCCGTTGTTCGTCGAGATGCTCGCGCACGAGGCGCGCATCTGCGCGACGCTGAGCCACCCGAACCTGATCGAGGTCTTCGACTTCATCAAACACGGCGACATCTACCTGCTCGCGATGGAGCACGTCGTCGGCCGGCCGCTGCACGACATCATGCGGGCCGCGAGGAAGCGTACCCAGGGCCTGCCCGCGTGGTTCGCGCTACGGGTCGCCTGGGAGTGTTGCCGCGGCCTCGAGTGCGCGCACGAGCAGGGGATCATCCACTGCGATCTCAGCCCAAGCAACGTCATGATGACGTTCGCGGGGGTGACCAAGATCCTCGATTTTGGCGTCGCGCACGCGACGACACACGGCCTCAAGCCTGATCGTCTGAAGGGCAAGTTCGCCTACATGGCGCCGGAGCGCATCAAGTCGCTGGCGACCGATCGGAGGACCGACGTCTATGCGCTCGGCGTCCTGCTGTACCTGATGTTCGCCGGGCGGTTGCCCTTCCAGGCCGAGAACGAGGCCGCTCTGCTGCACAAGATCGTCACGCAGCGCCCCCCTCCTCCGAGCCACTACGCAGCGATCGATCCCGCGATCGAACGAATCATCGTCCGCGCGATCCAGCGCGATCCGGCAGCACGCCATCAGACCGTCACTGAACTGCTCGCGGACATCTCGGCGTGCCTCGATGGACAACTCGGGTCCTATGGCCAGCAAGATGCCGCGGCCTACCTGAGCAGCCTGTTCGACAGCCCCGCTCCGGTTGCAACTCCGCGCCAGGAGTCGAGCGACATGCCAACCGTGCCGCCCGAGCTCGCCGTGTCCGAGGTTGAACTCGATGCAATCGAGGTCGTTCTCGAAGACGGCGAGGTGGCCTCCGCGGCCGATGCCGACGAACCGTCGGAGTCGGAACCGGCCCAGCCCCCGCACGCAAGTCGCCACACCCCGGCCAGGCCACTGACAGGGGTGTTCGATTCGCCCTCGTTCGTGCGCGAGACGAGGACGAGCGTGCAGAGCCTCTTCGGCGAGCGTCCGTCGGTCGTCGGGCGCGCCGCGTCGGTGTTCGATCGGCTCACGCCCACCGAGCCCGTGCACCGGGCCGAGGAGGTCCCCGAACAATCCGCTCCGAACGCGCCACCGGAGGAGCGCTCACGCGGCGTGTTCGGAGGCTACGAGGCCCCAAGGCCGCGTCAGTCGGTGGCGTGGCCATGGCCGACCTCGAAGACGAAGCCGTGATCTGTACTTCTGAAGTGTGTGAACCCTCAGCAACCTGAAAGGCGAATTCCATGGCGGCGACCCAGGTCAGTCTCGGAAGCAAGATCACGGACGCACTGCGCGTTCTTCGCACCAGCACGCCCGAGGTGGTCGGCGCGGTGGTCGTCAACATGGAGGGCTTCGTCGTCGCGTCGCTGCTCCCCGCGGACGTCGACGAGGAGTTGATCGCCGGCATGGCGGCGTCCCTGCTCGGCGTCGGCGAGCGCATCTCGGCGGACCTGATGGGCTCCTCGATGGAGCAGATCTATACGCGCTCGCCGAAGGGCTACATCGTGCTGCAAGCGATCAACCGCGAGGCAGCGCTCGTGCTGCTGGTGACGCGCGAGGCCAAGCTCGGCCTGGTGTTCCTCGAAGTCAAGCGCGTGTCCGCCGAGCTGGCGCACCTCGTCTAGCCGTCGCTCCGGGAAACTCCATGGCCTCGATCCTGGCATTGCGCACGGTCGTCGGCGCCGCCCTCGTGCTCGGCGCGCTCGACCTCCTGTGGCTGAACCTGGTGCTCGGGCCACGGGTCTTCGCGCCGGCGCTCGTGCTGGACAGGGTGGAGCATGCGGTCCCGGCCGCACCGCCGCGACCAGCGAAAGAGTTGGTCGTCGCGGACACCTCGATGATCGCGCCGCCTCCGGAAGCCCCCGCTGCGCCGCCTCCGGAGCCATCCACCGCCCCGTCTCCGGAAGCCCCCGCTGCGCCCGCACCGAGTCCGGATCGCTTCCCTCCGAAGCGCGTCTACTTCTCGACCCGGAGCGCCGCGCTCCGAGACCCCGCCCGCACGCTCCTCGCACGCATTGCCCGGCGCGCCGGCACGACCCATATGATCGTCCTCGAAGGCCACGCCGATCATCGCGGCTCCGAGGCGTTCAACCACATGCTCAGCAAGGAACGTGCGCTCGCCGTCCAGGCCTACCTGGAGACGCTGGGCGTCAAGCGCTCGCGGATCCGGATCGGCTTCGTGGGCGAGATTGCGGCGGCGTCCGAGGGCCCGCTGTGGCGCGATAGACGCGTCGAGATCCAGATCATCGGAGGTCCGTGATGACGGCTGTTCAGCTGTTGTGGTTCGCGAGCGTGATCGGCGCGGGCCTGTTCTTCGTCGGCGGCGTGGCGCTCGGCGTGCTTCGCGCGCGCCGCGGTCAGCCCCAGGCCGCGCAGGTCGATCCCGCCCTTCCGACCCTCCGC
>JBAWAM010000569.1:0-2784 GCA_049589315.1 Myxococcaceae bacterium | reverse complement strand
GCCCGCGCCGAGCCAGGCGAGCTGCATCGGCTCCCGGCCGGTGCCCCGGGAGGACATGACTGCGGCCAGCGAGGTGACCGCGGCGGTCAGCGCGGCGGCGGCCACGTAGAGATAGGGCAGGGCCTGCGGCTGGAATCGAGCGATGACGACCGCGTTGGCGGCCGCCTTGAGCAACGTGACCGCGGCGATGAAGGCGCACTGGAAGCCAGCGGCCGGCCAAAGCCTGCGAATCCACGTGTCGCTCACCGCGCCCGTGTATCACGCGCGCGGAGGGCAGCCTATTCGGCGGCGGTGATCAACTCCGCCTTGCCCAGCGACGACGCGAGCGTCAGCTTCACGGTCTTCGTCCCGGGCGGAATCACCGGCGAGCCGTCTGCGCGGGTGGTGGGAAACTGCACCCGGTAATGCACCCAGAACGCCCCCATGTACGGGTACAGCGCGCGCACGTCGTGGGTGACCCGGGAGATGCGCTGCACGTCGATTGGCAGCACCTCGCCGCCCTCGACCACCAGCGCCGTCCGCCACACCGAGTCCCTCTTGTCGAAGTCGTCGAACCGGGGCTCGACCACCCACGTCCCGAGGATGAACTCGTGGTGCTTCTGGTGGTCCTCGCGCTCCCTCACCAACATCGCGGCGATCTCGTCGGCCGTCATGGCCCGGAACGCGGCCAGGCGCTTCACCCGGGCCTCGCGGAAGGCCCAGGACTGGTAGGTCGCGCCGGCGAAGAGCTGGGTGTCGAAGCCGCTGTAGATCTCCGCACGGCCGGTGTACCGGGCCAGCAGCGCCTGATAGGCCTGCTCCGCCTGGACATCCGTGAGCGCCGGCGCGGGATCGCCGATCGTCGGTGGCCCGGATGAACACCCGGCCAACACGAGCAGCGCGGCCGCGCAGGCGCTCCGCAGCTTCACGGGATGAAGTCCTTCCTCGTGAAGAGGGAGGTCAGCTTGTAGCCCTTCGACTCGATCGCTTCGCGTCCCCCTTCGAGCCGATCCACCAGGGCGAATGCGTGGGCGACCTTGAGTCCCTCCAGCTCGGCCCGCTCGATCGCCTTGAGTGTCGAGCCGCCGGTGGTGACGACGTCTTCGAGGATCGCCACCGACGCGCCATTCTCCAGCGCCGAGCGGCCCTCCATCCACGCGCCGGTTCCGTGTCCCTTCGGCTCCTTGCGGACGATGAACGCGGGGAGCGGCCACCCGGCGAGGTAGCTGACTGTCGACACCGCCGAGGCCAGGGGATCCGCACCGAGGGTCAGCCCACCTGCCGCCTTCGACTCCGGCGCCTTCGTGCGGATCTCGTTGAGCAGCAGCCGACCGATGAGCCAGTGCCCCTCGGCGGTCAGCGCCGTCTTCTTGCAGTCGATGTAGAAGTCCGACTCCAGGCCCGACGAGAGCTTCACCTTCCGCCGCTCGAACGAGAGCTTTGTCAGCAGCTCGAGCAGCCGCGCCCGGTCGCGTTCGAACACCCCCGTCATCGGCGCCCCTCCAGGTACGCCACCAGCTCGGAGGAGTACCGGAGCTGCTGTAGCAACTCGTCCTTCCGCTCGTCGTCGAGCGAGTCGAAGGCGTCCGCCAGCAGCGAGAGATCCTGGTTGATTTCGCCGAGCCGGAAGGTGACGTCGGAGGCGAGCTCCTCCGCGTCGATCTCCTGCTCGGGGCCGTCGACCGTCTCCGGCGCCAGATCGTCTTCCGGGGCGATCGCCTTCTCGAGCATGTTGCGGATGGCCGGGGTCAGGCGGCCCTCGCCCTCCAGGCGGGTCTTCACCTCCGCGAGCTCTTCGGCGGTGACCGGCCTTGCGTGGATCGCCGAGACGAGCGCCATCAGCAGCGCATCTTCGTCGGAGAGATCTGTGTGCAGCCTCGCCAGCACGCGATCGCGCTGGAGGAACCGGAGCGCTGCGACCCGGCGGAACCCGCAGATCACCTGGAAGCGGTCGGGCGGACGGAACCGGATGTCGACCGGGAAGAGCTGTCCGAGCCGGGCGATGTCGGTCGCGAGCTGGGAGAGATCTCCCTCCGGCCGCATGCGGAAGGTGGTGTCCTCGTCGATGCGATCCAGCGCGATCAATGCCGGAGCGACGTTGTGGCGCTTGATGCGCGGAACCTCGAGCTCCGGCTCCGGGTCGGGGACAGGCGCGGCGTTCTCCTCCAGCGCGTCGGCCTCGGGAGCTGCTTCGTCTCCGACGTCGTCCCCGTCGCGCAGGTCGAGCGCCCGGTCCGAATCGGAGGGCTCCTCGGCGGTCTCCGTCGCCGCATCCGCGAGAGGCGGGGCCTCGAGGTCCTCCACCGCGTCGGCTGCGCCAACGAACTCAGCCGGAGCATCGGACGGCGGCGGAAGAAGGAGGATCGGAGTGGCCGCAGGCTGATCGGCAGCGTCGACTTGCTCCTGCGCAGAAGCCTCGGGTTGCGCCGGAACGTCGTTGTTTTCTTCCAGGTTCATGCGGCTCCTAGAGTGCCTGATGGGGCCGCGCGGTCCAAGAGGATCAACCCCTCTCGTGCACATCCGCCCACCTTCGCTCGGCAGGGCCTTCGCCGAGCGATCAGGCGGGCGGATCCGCTCAGCGACCCTTCTTGCGGATCAAGAGCTTCTTCTTTGCCCCGGCAGCAACCGTCGAGGGAGCAGGCGGCTGCGGCTTGATCTCCGGCTTCGGAGGAGGCATGGGCTTGACAGGCTCCGCCTTCGGCCGGACTTCGACCTTCGCAGGCGGCGGCGGAGGCGGACGCGGCGGTGTCACCGGGCGCGCGGCAGGGGCCGGCGGTGCCGGGCGGGCAGCAGACAGTGCCGGAC
>JBAWAM010000568.1:0-9866 GCA_049589315.1 Myxococcaceae bacterium | reverse complement strand
GTCATACGCCCCCCCTCGCCCGCCCAGAAAAGGTGGGTTCGGGTGGTTATCTCAACGACATACCTCAAAGTTGCGTTGCCCGCGTCTGTGCCCAGATCAGAGGGAGCACAGGAGGGCGTCGATGATCCCCAGGGGACTGCTCGTGCGGCTCATGCCCCGGCCAGGGAAGGTCAGGGACCCAGCTGTTCGGCGGATTGCCGCGGATGCGGCTGATCAAGGTCTTCGCGGACAAGCTTCAACCACATCCGGCGTAGTCACCCAAGCCATGCCTGAAGCCGCTCTGCCGCCCGCGCTCCGAACGCACGCACCTTGATCACGCGCTGATTCTCGGCGGCCTCACCGCTCGGCACGTCGATCTCGATCATCAGCCGCTCCGCCGGCGCGGCCTCGGGCACATTGTCCAGCCACTCGACGAGCACCGCCCCGTCGCCGCCGAGCAGGTCCATGAAGCCGGTCGCGTACAGCTCGTCGTAGTCGGCGAGCCGGTACAGGTCCGCGTGGTAGAGCCGGATCCGCCCGCCCTCGTACGGGTAGACGATCGCGAAGGTCGGGCTCGCCACCTGCGATCGGTCCACCCCGACGCCCTCCGCTACGCCGCGAACGAAGTGGGTCTTCCCTGCTCCGAGGTCACCGATCAGGCCGACGAAGTCCCCGGGCTGCAACAGCTGTCCCAGTCGAAGGCCGAGCGCACGCGTCTGCTCCGGTGACGTCGAGACGATCGTCCGCTCCACGTCCGCGGGCCCACCGGGTCCTAACGCTGCCATCGCACCCACACCTCGTTCAGCCCCGAGAGCAGGTCCGTGGCGATCAGCCCCGCCTGCCCGGTTCGACGAACCGCGAGGTCACCCGCGAGCCCGTGCGCGTAGACGCCGACGAGCGCCGCGTCCTCGGGAGAGAGCCCCTGCGCCAGGAGCCCGCCGAGGATTCCAGACAGCACGTCACCGGATCCCCCGGTGGCCATGCCCGGATTCCCGGTCGAGTTCACGTACACCGTTCCGTCCTCGATGGAGATGATCGTGCCCGCGCCCTTGAGAACCACGATCGCCTGGTGCGCGGCCGCCATCGTGCGCGCCACCCCGATGCGGTCCGCCTGGACCTCCTTCGTCCCGCGTCCCGCGAGGCGGGCCATCTCGCCTGGATGCGGCGTGAGGATCAGCGGGCACTTCGCCTTCTGGAGAATATCCGGCTGCTGCGCCACCGCGTTCAGCGCATCGGCATCGAGCACGCACGGGATCTCCAGCTCCTCCAGGAAGGTCGCCAACAGTCGGGGCGTCTCGTCGCTCCGGGGAATGCCCGGGCCGATCACCACCGCCGCTTTCCCCTCGGCCGCCTCGAGCAGCGAGTTCAGGTCCGCCGGGCCCAGCCCGCCTTCCGAGATGAGCTCGAGTCCCATGAGCTCCGGCGCGTGGGCCATCACCGGCACCAGCGCCTCCGGACGGGTGGCCACCGTCACCAGGCCCGCCCCCGAGCGCAACGCGCCGAGCGCCGTCATCGCCGCCGCTCCGGTCTTGCCCCAGCTCCCCGCCACGACGAGGACGTGCCCGTACGTGCCCTTGTGGGCATCCGAGCGCCGCCGAGGTACCCGCGACAGGGCGTCCTGCTCCTCGACGAGCGACACGTGCGGCCGGGGAAGCAGCTCCCGCGTCACCGGCGGGATGCCGATGTCCACCTCGCGCAGCTCGCCGCACAGGCTCCGTCCAGGCTCGAGGGCCTGCCCCAGCTTGAGCGCGCCGAACGACAAGGTGAGATGGGCTTCGACGCACGGTTCGAACGGCTGCCCCGTGTCGCTCTGGAGGCCGCTCGGGAGGTCCGCCGCGACCACCTTCGCCCCGGACCGGCGCCACGTCCGGATCCGCTCGATCGCCTCGGCGTACGGGCCTTCGGGCGCGCGGGTGAGCCCGGTTCCGAAGATTGCGTCGATGATCACGTCCCCCGGCCCCGGCCGGAGCTCCTCCGGAAGCGGCGTGGGATTCAGTCCGACCGATTGGAGCGCGAGCAGGTTCTGCTTCGGATCCCCCTTCAAACGCTCGGCGCCCCCGATCAGCTCGATGAAGACCTGACGACCCGCGCCGAAGAGGCGCCGCGCCGCCACCAGTCCATCGCCGCCGTTGTTTCCGGGCCCGCAGAGGACGACGAAGCGGCCCCGCGGCTCGGAGAGGGCCAGCGCGTCGTTCGCCAGCGCCGCACCTGCGTTCTCCATCAGCACCGCAGAGGCCATCCCGTGCTGCTGACTGGCGGCCGCATCGAGCGCCCGCATCTGCTCGGCGTTGACGAGTCGTTTCATGGTTCTCCGGATTCAGCGCCGTGCGAGGCGCATGAGCTCCAGCATCTCCCGCACCGCACGCTCGAAACCGACGAGCACCGCACGCCCGACGATCGAGTGCCCGATGTTCAGCTCCAGGATCTCGGAGATCGCGGCGATCGGCTGGACGTTGTCGTAGTTCAGCCCGTGTCCCGCGGCGACCCGCATCCCCAGCTTGGCGGCGGCCTTCGCCGCGTCGACGACCCGCGAGAGCTCCTGCGCGCGCTCCCGCTCGTTCCGCGCTTCGCAGTAACGACCGGTGTGCAGCTCCACCTCGTCGGCGTCGCATTTGTGCGCCGCGCGGACCTGATCGAGGTCGGGGTCGATGAAGACCGAGACCGGCAGGTCGCCGTCCTTGAGGTTCTTGATGAGCTTGCGCATGGCGTCGCGCTGGGAGTTCACGTCGAGGCCCCCCTCGGTGGTGACCTCTTCGCGGCGCTCCGGGACCAGGGTGACCCGGTCGGGCTTGTGCTCGTAGGCGATCTTCACCATCTCCTGCGTCGCCGCCATCTCGAGGTTCAGCGGCGTGTGCACCGTCTCGCGCAGCACGCGGAGATCCCGATCCTGGATGTGACGACGGTCCTCGCGGAGGTGGATGGTGATCTGATGCGCGCCGGCGAGCTCCGCGAGGGCCGCTGCGGTGACCGGATCCGGGTACGTGGTCTTCCGCGCCTGCCGGAGGGTCGCCACATGATCCACGTTCACGCCAAGTCGAATGGACATGTGCCCTTCACATTACAGGCGGGCCCTTCCGTCAACTTTCACTCCACCACGTCGCGACGCAGGTGCGCGCCGAGCCGGGCGACGATCTCGTAATGGATCGTCTCCGCCCACGTCGCGAGCATGTCCACCGTCACGTGCTCCTCGCCGTCCTGGCCGATCAACGTCGCCACGACCGGGCGTTCATCCGGGCTGGCCCGGGTCACGTCCACAATGATGTGGTTCATCATCACGCGCCCCAGCACCGGACAGCGCTGGCCATTCACCAGGACGTGTGCCCGGCCCGAGGCGAGCCGCGGATACCCGTCGAAGTACCCGACCGGGAGCACCGCCACGCGGGAGGGCTCGGTGCAGCGGTAGGTGCAGCCGTAGCCGACGAAGCTTCCTGCCGGCAGGAGCTTCACCGATTGGCTGCGGCACCTCCACGTCAACACCGGTCGCAGCAGGGGTATCTCGCCCATGACCACCCGGGCGGAAAGTCGGGTCGGATTGGAGGGCCAGAGCCCGTAGAGGGAGATTCCCACGCGGGTCAGGTCCATCCGCGACTCGGGGAGGATCAAGGTCGCCGCGCTCGCCGCCATATGGCGCTGGAGCGGCCGGGGCGGCTTCAACAGGGCCTGGAGCTCCTCGAGGCCCCGCTCGAACGTATGGACCTGCTGCTGCGCATAGGCCTGCTCGGTGACGTCCTCGACGTTGGCGAAGTGGCTGAGCACGCCCACCGGCTCGAAGACGTCGCGGTTGTCGACCAGGAAGGCGAGATCACGCGCCAAGCCGCCGGGAGAGAAACCCTCCCGCCCGAGTCCCGTCTCCAGATGCACGTGCACGCGGAGGGTACGACCGGAGGCCCGGAGCTGTGGAACCGCGTCGGTCCACGACGCGTCCGCGACGACCGCGTCCACGCCCTCGCGGGCGAGCTCGACCGCTTCCTTCGAAGCGATGGCGCCGATCACCACCACCTGCCGCGCGGGGCGCCCGGCGGAGCGCTCGAACGCGCGCACCGCCAGGCCGTCCTGGGGCGTGATGACGTAGATCGCATCGACCACGTCGTGGATGACCGGCAGCACCTGACGGAAGCCATGTCCGTACGCGTTCCCCTTCAGCACCACCCCCACGCCCGGCTGAGGCTGGGTAGCCGCGCCGACCGTCCGGAACACGTGGGCGTTGTGCCGCAGGGCGGACGCGCTCAGCTCGATCCACGAAGCGTGTTCGGCGTTTTCTGCCCTCGGCTCGGACGACTCGATCTCACGGATGGCGCGCACGCTGTTCTCCAGTGCAACGGCCATACCTCAGCCGGAACCTCGGAGAAAGGAGCCGGCGCGCGTGCGCTTCGCGGCTATTGCCCCTGCGACCGGGCCTGCTCGATCTCGCTCTGGAGGTTCTTGAGGAACGCCTCCTGGTCTCTCCCCTCGAGCTGCGCGACGATCCTCGGCGCGACGGTCCTGAGCACCCCGAGCTGGGCGCCGAACGGGAGGTCGAGGATCCGCTCGATCACCTCCTCCAGCGCTTTGCCCGTCTGCCCTTCGGTCGGGCGGGCCCGCAGGCGCTCGGGGCGCGAGGTGTCACGTGGGACGGGCGCCTGCCCGTAGGTCCGCGCCTCCCGCTCGCGTTCGCGGCTGATCGCCTCGCGCACGTCGGTCTCCGACAGCTCCGGCTTCCGCTCCTCGTGTTCGTCCTTCTTCTCCGCCATGCCACCCTCCGGCTGCTCTCCTCCCGCGACGATGGGCGTGGTCGGAGCCTCCCGCAACAAGGCAGGCAGCCTCGCAGACGTGCCCCCGCATGAGGCACCGCAGACACGCGTTCGGATGTGCAGGTTGGTCGGAGGAGTCGATCGAATGGCCTCACTTCAGATCGTGAAGATCCGCGGGATCCCCATCCGCATCCATGTCTCGTTCCTGCTGATTCTCCCGCTCTTCGCCTTGCTCTTCGGGCAGGCGTTCGGAGCGGCGGCGCAGGCGGCGGACATTCCATCGGACCGGCTGATCGGCGCGCCGTGGCTCTGGGGCCTGGGGCTGGCGATCGCGCTGTTCACGTCGGTGCTGATCCACGAGCTCGCCCACGCCCTCTACGCCATCCGGACCGGTGGAACGGTCCGCGACATCACCCTGCTCATGATTGGCGGCGTCTCCCGGATCGAGCAGCCGCCGAAGCGCTCACGCGACGAAGCGTGGATGGCGCTGGTCGGTCCACTCTCCAGTCTGCTGATCGGCGGGGTCTCACTGGTCGCCGCGGTGCTGCTCAAGGACGCCCGGTCCTACAACCTGTACTTCGCCTTCTTCTACCTGGGCCAGCTCAACCTGTTCCTCGGGGTGTTCAACCTGCTGCCGGCGTTCCCCATGGACGGAGGCCGCATCGTCCGCGCCGTGCTGATCAAGCGTCTTGGAAAGGCGCAGGCCACGCGGGTCGCCGGGAACATCGGGAAGGGCTTCGCGGTGCTGTTCGCGGTCTTCGGAGCGTTCACCTTCAACGTGATCCTCCTGTTCATCGCCCTGTTCGTGTACATGGGCGCCGCCGCCGAAACCCAGCAGGTGCTGCTCGAGGAGTCGCTCAAGGGGCTCCGGGTGCGCGACGTGATGACGCGAGGCTCGGACCGGGTGAACGCGGCCGCGCCCGTCTCGCTCATCCTGGACGACATGCGCGAGCACCGCCTGCTCGCCCTCCCGGTGGTCGACGAGACCGGGCGCGTGCTCGGGATGACCACGCTCGACGCCATCCGGCGCCTGTCCGCCCGCCAGCGCTCGGAGGCCCATGCTCGGGATGCGATGAGCTCCGTTCAGCCGCTCGATGTGGACGAGGAGGCGACGGAGGCGTTCAAGTCCCTGGTGACGAGCCGTCTCCCCTCGCTGCCGGTGGTGGAGGGCGATCACCTCGTCGGCACCGTCAGCCAGGCGGACCTGCTCAAGACGATCGAGCTGCGCCAACCGATCGACCGGCGCCGCCGATCCCTCCGGGGGCGCCAGGTCGAAGCCTGACTACTTCCCGAGCGCCTTCGTCAGTGCGTCCGCGATGTCGCGGGCGTACTGCTCGTTCTTCGCCTTGTTCGTGCCCTCGATGAGCACGCGCGCCTTGGGCTCCGTGCCGGAGAAGCGCACCAGCACGCGCCCGTCCTTGCCGAGCTTCTGCTCCGCGGCCCGGATCGCCTTCATCACCTCGGGGAGCTCGCCCAGCTCGCGGCGCTGCTTCACGACCACGTTGAGCAGCGTCTGCGGGACCGGCTCGAAGATCGACGTCAGCTCCGACATCGGCTTCCCGCTGCGGCAGAGGACCGCGAGGAGCTGGAGCGCCGCCAGGGTCCCGTCTCCGGTGGTGGCATGCTCGAGGAAGACCAGGTGCCCCGACTGCTCACCGCCGAGGGTGTACCCGTTCTTCCGCATCTCCTCGACGACGTAGCGGTCGCCGACCCTGGTGCGCTTGACCTTCACGCCCCACTGGGCGACCGCGCGCTCGAGGCCGATGTTGCTCATGACGGTGGCGACCAGCGTCTTCTTCGCCAGCACGCGGCGGCGCACCAGCTCGCCCGTGCAGATCGCCATGATCGCATCGCCATCGACGATCTGACCCTTCTCGTCCACCACGATGAGTCGATCCGCATCGCCGTCGAGCGCCAGGCCGATCTGCGCGCCGTGCTTCACCACGGCCTTCGCCAGGCTCTCCGGGTAGAGCGCGCCGCACTTGTGGTTGATGTTCTTCCCGTCCGGGTCGACCCCGAGCTTGATCACCCGGGCGCCCAGCTCCTGGAGGACCGCCGGGGCGACCTTGTAGCCGGCGCCATTCGCGCAATCGACCACGATGGTCACGCCTTCGAGCGAGGCATCCCGGGGGAAGGTGTTCTTGAGGAACACCACGTACCGACCGTTCGCGTCATCGAGCCGCTTGGATTGGCCGATGCGCTGCGCCGTCGGACGCAGGTGTTCGATCTTCCGCGCAGCGATCAAGTCCTCGATCTGCGCCTCCGTCTCGTCGGGCAGCTTGAAGCCGTCGCGCCAGAAGAACTTGATCCCGTTGTCCTGGTACGGGTTGTGGGACGCCGAGATCACCGCGCCCGCGTCCGCGCGCATCGAAACCGTGATGTTGGCGATGCCGGGGGTCGGCATGGGGCCGACGAGGACCGTGTCCACCCCCATCGACTCGATTCCCGCCGCCAGCGCCTGCTCCAGCATGTACCCCGACAACCGCGTGTCCTTGCCGATGACGACGCGGTGCCGGTGCGACCCGTTCCGGATGAGGTACGCGAGGGCCCGCCCCATCTGCAGGGCGACCTCCGCCGTCATCGGGTAGACGTTGGCCACCCCCCGGACACCATCGGTCCCGAAGAGCTTCTGGCTCGCTGTCCGCTCCGCCGGTTTCGCGCTCAACCTGTACGCCATATCAACCTTTCCTCGCCATTTCGGCGAAGCCCTTATACCCCGCCCGGTTCGTCCCCGAAGCTAGGGAGAGACTGCCTGCCCGGCAACGTCCCGACCGGCCGTGAGTGACACTCCGTCAGCTCCGGGCGGCGCGACCCGGTCGCTCGTACAGGCTGCCACCGCCCATCGCGTGTCGGAGTGCGCCCGCCACGATCACCGCCTCGCGCACCTCGGCCACGTCGTGGACGCGGAGGAAGTCGGCGCCGCCATTCATCGTCGCCACCACGGCGCTGGCTGCCGTCGCTCCGACCCGCTCCAGCGGGGGCTTCCCCGTCAACGCACCAAGGAAGCCTTTGCGGCTGAACCCGGCGAGCACCGGCAGGCCGAACAGCCTGAAATCCGGGAGCCGCCGCATCAGGAACTGGTTGTGGGCGAACGTCTTGGCGAACCCGATCCCCGGGTCGACGATCACGCGCTCGCGCGGAACGCCGGCGCGAACCGCTCGCTCGATGCTGTGCTCCAGGAACTCGAGCACTTCGACCACCACGTCCTCGTAGTGGGCCTCCTCCTGCATGGTCTCCGGCGATCCCCGCATGTGCATCACACAGAGCGCCGCCCCCGCCTGTGCGGTCACCTCGGCGAGCCGGTCGTCGTGGGTGAGCCCGCTGACATCGTTGACCAGCACCGCGCCTGCCTCGCACGCCGCCCGGGCGACCTCCGACTTCCGTGTGTCGACGCTGATCGGCAGACCGGTCCGTTCGCGCAGCGCGCGAATCACCGGCACGACGCGGCGGATCTCCTCCTCCACCGGAACGTCCGGAGCGCCAGGCCGGGTCGATTCGCCCCCCACGTCCAGCAGCTCCGCGCCCGCTGCCGCCAGCGCGACCCCGTGCTCGATGACCGCCTCCGGACCAGAGAACCGTCCGCCGTCCGAGAACGAATCCGGGGTGGCGTTCACGATCCCCATCAGGAACGGGAGCCCAGAAGGCCCGAAGTCGAACGTCCGGTCCCCGAGGGCGAGCGGCGCGGGTGGCTCATGGGAACGCAACGCGCGCGACAGCGCGTCGGCCAGCGGACGGAGGTCCTCGGCCGTACGCGCCTCCTGAGCCAGGCGCTCCATCTGATCGAGCCGCCCCGACAGGAGCGCGGAGCCGGGGCGGTGGCGCTGATCCCCGGCGACGAAGGCAGGGTACTCCTCTCGCCCGGGCGCCTCCGCGGCCTCGATCCTTTCACGGAGAAATCGGCCGTGCACCCGGTCCAGCCCGGTCAACAGCAGCGTCATCCTGGGCATCTTGCCCAGCAGGTACTCGCGCGCCGACACCGGCAGGGCCATCCGGGCGAAGGCGATCTCCAGGTCCTCTGGCCGGTCCGACGAAACGACTCGAGCCACGATCATCCACGTACTCCCACAAGAACGAAGGCCGGCCGCGATCTCTCGCAGCCGGCCTCCGGGGTTCTACACCTTCGACTCAGACGTGGAGTCGTTTAAGCCTTCTCGGGCTCCATCCGGCCACCACCACCGGAGGCCTCGCGTCCCAGGCCTTCGAGAGCGTCGAGGATCTTCCGCTTCTCCTTGTCCTTCTTCGGAGGCGGCGCGTTGACGCGGGACTGTGGCTTGGCGCGGGTGAGCGTCCCGCCCTGCATGAGGATGTTGAGGTCCTCGGCCTCGATGGTCTCGTACTCCATCAACGCATCGGCGATCTTCTGCAGGGTCTCACGGTTCTCGGTGAGCAGCTGCTTCGCCCGGTTGTAGCAGTCCATCACGATCTGACGGACCTCGGCGTCGATCTCGCGGGAGGTGGACTCGGAGTAGTCGGGACGCGAGCCGAAATCCCGGCCCAGGAACACTTCGCCCTCGGCCTGTCCGAATGCGAGAGGCCCGAGCTTCTCGCTCATGCCCCACCGGCAGACCATCGCCCGTGACAGCTGCGTGGCGCGATCGATGTCGTTGGACGCTCCGGCGGAGAGCTCGTCGTAGACCAACTCTTCGGCGATGCGACCGCCGAGCAGCATGCAGATCTGGTCGAGCAGCTGCTTCTTGTACCGGTTGAACTGGTCCTCCGCAGGCATCGACCAGGTCAGGCCGAGCGCCTGTCCACGCGGGATGATCGTGACCTTGTGCACCGGGTCGCAACCGGGGAGGAGCTTGCCGACGAGCGCGTGACCGGCCTCGTGGACGGCGGTGTTCGCCTTCTCCTTCTCCGACATGATCATCGACTTGCGCTCGGGCCCCATCAGGATCTTGTCCTTGGCGGCCTCGAAGTCGCTGGTGTCGACCCGCTCCTTGTTCTGCCGGGCGGCGAACAGGGCGGCCTCGTTGACCAGGTTCTCCAGATCCGCGCCGGTCATGCCGGGCGTACCGCGGGCGATCTGGTCGAGGTCGACTTCGGGGGCCAGCGGCACGCGCTTGGTGTGCACGCCGATGATCCCGAGGCGGCCCTTCAGATCCGGACGGGGGACCACGATCCGCCGGTCGAAGCGGCCCGGGCGCTGGAGCGCCG
>JBAWAM010000567.1:0-3047 GCA_049589315.1 Myxococcaceae bacterium | reverse complement strand
GCCCTTGCGCATGGCGCTGCGCCAGACCTCTTCGAGCTCGGGGCTGAACTTCGGATCAGAGACGGAGACGGCCTGGATCAGGCTTCCCAGCCACGCTTCGAACATGGCCGCGGGGATCTGCATGTCTTCCGGTCCATGCTTGCGCGACAGCCGTCCGATCTCCGGAGTGGCGTAGGCCTTTCCTTCGGCGAAGGCGATCATCATCGACAGTCCGATGCGCAGGTGATCCCGCTGCTTCGCCATGTCGGTGTGGGCGAACTTCGCCCGGATCTCCGGGGAGACTGCAGTGAAGAGGTCGTAGAAGCGAACAAGGAACGAGGCATCGAGGATGCAACGTCCGAAGCTATCGGTGAGCTGACTCATGCTACCGATCAGTTACATAATTATTGCGCGCGATCCTATTGGGGGAAGAGTCGGACCCCGGAGCACGAGTGGGTCAGGAGAGCACCGAGTTCTCGGCGACCCGCCTGAACGCCTGAAGCTGCGCCTGTTGCCAGAGCTCGTCGCGACCCAGCTCCGCCGCCATCAAGCGGGCCACGTCGGGTGCGCACTCGAGGGCGGCGCGCGCATCGAGGATCAGCGCTCGGGTCCGACGGGACAGCACGTCCTCCACGGTGCGAGCCATCTCTGAGCGAACCGCCCACACGACCTCGGCAGCGAAGTAGGGCAGGCGAGCGTGCAGCGGGCGGGCGAGCTCCGGCCTCTCCTCGGCGAGCGCGCGAACAGCGTCCGCGTCCGTCCCGTACGCCTGGAGAACCTGGTCGGGCACGCCCTCCTGGGAGATCTCCGCGTTCTCCGGCGCGCCGTGAAGCCGCAGCTCCGCGGTGGGCGAGGGGACCTCTGGAAGCTCACCGACCCGGGTCGCCACGTCGACGGTGTCCTCGCCCATCTTGCGGTAGGTGGTCCACTTCCCGCCGACGACGGTGACGAGCTGGTTCTTCGATACGGCGATCGTGTGATCGCGCGAGATCTCCTTGGTCTGCCCGCCGCCATTCGTGGGGCGAACCAACGGTCTCAACCCGGCGAAAACGGCCAGCACGTCCGAGCGCTGCGGATCCTTCGCCAGATAGCGCGCGGCGTGGTCGAGCAGGAAGGTGATCTCCTCCTCCAGCGGCTGCGGCTCACCGTCGGTGCGCTCGACCTGCGTGTCGGTGGTGCCGACCAGCGCGCGCCCGTGCCACGGGATGATGAACAGCACGCGGCCATCATCGGTCTTCGGCACCATCAGCGCGGACCGGCTGGGGAGGAAGTCGCGCGGGAGCACCAGGTGGATGCCCTGCGAGGGCGACACCATGGGCTGAGCCTCGGGGTCGTCCATCCGGCGGAGCTCGTCGGACCACACGCCGGTGGCGTTCACCACCACCTTGCCCAGCACCGTGTGCTCTCGACCGGTCTCGTCGTCGCGGACCACCACGCCGGCGCAGCGGCCGTTCTGATGGACGAGCCGGATCACCGGCGCGTGGTTCACCACGACCGCCCCGTGGTCCACCGCGGTGAGCGCCAGGCTCATGGCCAGCCGCGCGTCGTCGAACTGGCCGTCGTGGTAGACGATGCCGCCGCGCAGGCCTTCCTGCTCGAGGGTGGGGATGCGGTCGAGGACCTCGCGCTTCGACACGAGCTCGCTCGCGCCCAGGCGGTACTTGCCGGCCATCACGTCGTACAGCTTCAGGCCGACGCCGTAGTACGGGCCGGTCCACCACGCGTACGCGGGGACGACGAACTCGAGATCTCCGACCAGATGCGGCGCGTTCCGGCGGAGTCGACCGCGCTCCCGCAGGGCCTCGCGCACCAGGCCGAAGTTTCCCTGGGCCAGGTAGCGCACGCCGCCGTGCACAAGCTTGGTCGAGCGGCTGCTTGTACCCCGGGCGAAGTCCGCTGCCTCGAGGAGGGCGACCCGGTGGCCGCGCGCAGCAGCCTCCACCGCGGTCCCCAGCCCCGTCGCCCCGCCGCCTACAATCACCATGTCGAACGGCTCCTTCAGCCGGTCGACGTTGACGCTCCGTTGCATGTTGTTCTGAGCCATCCGATGTGCGCCTGACCCGTGCTTTGCGCACTTCAGGGCGCGACGCAAGAGCCGCCGGCGAACCCTCGAACGGCGGCATCGTGGAGGATGGACAGCTGCCGGGTCAGGGTGCCGATGCCCCGGCCGGAGAATGTGCGGGCCAGCGCCTCCAGCCGGGCCAGCTCATCGCTCGCCGCGGGCGGCTTCTTCTGCTCGACGAAGTCGGCGAGCTGTTCGAGGAAGCCGGACAGGTGCTCGGAGAGCTCGAGCCGCAGCTCGCCGGTGAGCGTCTCCTGGGAGAAGGTGGCGAGTGCGGTCGCGTGCATGCGGCGCAGGTAGAGCAGCACGGCACTTAGCGACTCGAGATCCTCGCCTTGGGTCCAGCGCTCGGACAGGAGGCGCTGGAGGGAGGCCTCTGCGTTGTTGATGGCAATGCCCACCTGCCTGCGCGCGCTCTCTGATTCGGCCGTGGCGGAGCCGCCACTTCCCTGGGTACGCATCCACGCCGCGGACCTCCGCAGGGTCACCGCAAGCTCCTCGGGGAAGCGGTGACGCTCCCAGCTCGGCCACAGCAGACGGGCGGCGACCAGCGCCAGTCCGCCGCCGAAGAGGGTGTCGATGATCCGGACCCAGCCGAGGCTGAAGTTGCCGGTCCCGAGCTCGGCGAGCAGGACGAAGGCGGGGGTGAGCAGCACCGAGAACACCACGTAATTGACCGGCAGGAGCGCGACGCTGGCGCTGCAGAAGAGAAAGACGATCCCGCCGAAGACAAGTCGATCCTCCACCCAGGTCGCCGCCGCGACGGCGATCAGCGCGCCGATGGCCGTGCCGGCGATCCGCTGCAGCCCCCTGAGGATGGTGGAGCTGGTCCACGGCTGAAGGATCACGATCACCGTGATGGTGACCCAGTAGCCGTGCTCGAGCTTCATCACGGTGGTGGCCGCGGCCGCCACGGTCGTCGCGAGGGCGAGGCGGACCGCGTGGCGGAGCACCACGGAGCGCGGGTCGAGGAGCACACGCAGCTGCTCGGCGAACCGGCGCGGGG
>JBAWAM010000566.1:0-3390 GCA_049589315.1 Myxococcaceae bacterium | reverse complement strand
CGTGGCACCTGCTCGAGGTGGCGGTGACCGGCATCGGAACCCTCGACGGAACCCGAACGGTATGGCTGAACGGGCAGCTCGTCAGAACGCGGTCGGGAATCGACTGGACCGATCCCGCGATGCGCCTCGGGCTGTCCGCGCTCGGGCAGCCCTACTCGGGGGACCGCAGGTTCACCGGGGTGGTGGACTTCGACGACTTCCGTTCGTCGGTGGTTCCGCATGCGAGCCGGATCTCGCTCGACGTCGCGCCCGGCGCGATCCAGCCGGGCGACTGCGTCCCTGTAGCGGTCGCGCTGCGTGATTCGGTGACCGGAGCGGTCGCGCCGGCACCCTACGACGTCGACGTGGACATGGGGTTCTCCGGAGGCTCCGGCGTCACTGGAGGCTTCTTCTCGGACCCGGGTTGCAGCACGCCGACGTTGCAGCTGCGCGTGGCGTCCGGCACGACCTCCGGGATCGTGTATTTCCAGCCTGACGCCAGTGGATCCGCGAGCATCATCGGGACCCAGGTCGACTTTCTCCCCGCGACGGCGAGCATCTCGGTCCAGGCGCCGGTGCCCGTGCCGGCGCCTTCGCCGAAGATCGTGTCTCCGGGCGAGGCGTCGGTGGCGTGTGGCCAACCGTGGTCCGCGGCGACCGAGGTCGAAGGCGAAGGGCCGTTCACGTTCGAGCTGCAGCCCGTTTCGGGTGGCGCTGTCCCTGAAGGGCTTCGACTCGATGCGGGAACCGGTGTGCTGTCCTGGACCCCGACCCGGCTGCAGGCGGGGGCGCACCGCGTCGAACGGGTCGTGCGCAGCGGCTCGATGTCGGACGTGCAGCTCATGGAGCTCGAGGTGCGGTGTGACGCGCCCCCAGCGCTTGGCGTGGGGTGCTCGTGCGCGCAGGGCGGGAGCGCTTCGACTGCTCTGACGTGGCTCGCCGGACTGCTCGTCCTGGCCCTTCCTCGCGCTCGCTCGGCCGGGCTGCGACCGAGGAGCTGAGCGGCCCGCGCCCCTTCGCCGGGCAGGGATGAATCCCCATCCTCCCGGTGGGAGGAGCGATCCATGACCATCCTGCTGACTCTGGCGGTTCTGACGTTGCCGGCCCAGGCTCCGGCAGGAACTCCTCCCCCCGTCGAAGCGCCACTGCAGCAGCAGCCTCAGGCGCCCCCAGAGGTGCCCCCACAGGCGCCACAGGACGAGGGGCAGGGCGCCGAACAGCTTCCGCCCGGGCTGGTGGTCCCCACCGCGCCGACCACAGGTCCCGCTGCGTGCGTGACCCGCGCGCTCGCGGAGACGATGCTCTCCGAGCACGAATCCGTGCTGCTGTGCCAGTCCGCGAGATCGGCCGAGCCGGTCGACTGCTTCAGGGAGGCCGACCAGCACACCTTCCTGCAGAAGCACGACATCCTGAGCCTGTGCAGCCCGACGCTGTCAGGACGCGTCCCGTTCTTCCGGTAGAGGGAGCGCTCACGGATCAGGCGGAGACGCGCCGGATCGCGTTGCAGAGCTGTTCGGTGGAGAAGGGCGGCCGCAGGTAGATCCGCGCGCCGATCGCCTTCGCGTCGGCCACGTCGACGTCGGCCCTCACGCCGCAGATGATCAGCTTCGCCGGCGCTCGCGCTCCTGCTGGGAGCGCCGCATGCAGCCCGAGCGTCGACGCGATGAGCAGGTCGTCCGGCTTCAGGGAGGACAGCGCGTCATCCTCCAGCGGGATCGCCTGGATGCCTCCGCGCTCGATCATCGCCTTGAGCGCCCGCATCGTGGCCTCATGCCAGCCAAAGATGCGCACCGGCCGGATCTGCGGCGGAGCCACCGGGGTGGATTCGAGCTCGATCAGCTCTTCGTTGGCAATCCCCACCGGCCTCACCAACGACTCCGCGGCCGGCCCGACTCGCTTCTCGGGTTCGCGTCCGTAGTAGAGCTTGCCGATGGCTCGTTCGATCTCGTCGTCGTGCGCGAGGTGAATGTCCAGGCGCTGTTTTCCGCTGACCGAGAGGATGTTGTCGGTCGTCTCGAGCCCACCGGGCGCGGCGACCGCGACGACGAGGACCTCCTTCCGCTTGCCGTCGAGCCGGAGCGGGACCGCCCGGAATCGCTCCGCCGAGCGAACGGGCACGATGTGCGCGAGTCCTGGATCGAAGCTCATTCCGTCCAGGCGGATCACCGGCAGGCCGGTCTGGATGGACAGCGCGCGGAGCACGTCGTCCTCGGAGCAGAACTTCTTGTGGACGACGGCCTTGCCGAGCGGAACGCCCCACTGCTGCTGATAGCCGAGCGCGGATTGCAGCTGGAGCGGGTCGATTGCGCCCATCTCCAGGAGAATCTCACCCAACTTCTTCTTCATCATCCCGCGGCAGCGTAGCCCATCGTGTTCTCCACATGCACCGAAGACCGACCTGAGCCTGCCCGGCGAACCACCACCCGAGCGGGGATGCGCTCCTTGAGCGCTTCGACGTGGCTGATGATCCCGACCTGGGTCCCGCTGGCGTTGAGCGCCTCCAGCGCCGCCATGGCGACCTGGAGGGTCTCGGGATCGAGGGTGCCGAAGCCTTCATCGAGGAGCAGCGTCTCGATGGGCATCTTCACGGTCCGGTAACTCGCCAGCGCGAGGGCCAGCGCGAGCGACACGAGGAACGTCTCGCCACCGGAGAGCGTGCTGACCGGCCGGGATTCGCCGGCATGGAACGCGTCCTCCACGGCGAAGGCGATGCGCGATTCGCCCTTCGGGCTCTTCGCTCCGACCAGTCTGTAACGAGGCGCGAGGCGCTCGAGGTGTCCGTTGGCCCGTGCGAGCAGCTCGCCCAGGTTCAAGGTCTGCGCGTACCGTTTGAACTCCTCGCCCTCCTTGACCCCGACCAGACGGTGCAGGCGCTCCCAGACCTCGAGCTCGGCCTGCTTCTCCTGCACCACCTGCTGCAGCTCCCCCAGCCGGCTCCGAAGCGCCGCCTGCTCGTCCAGCTTCTGGGCCGCGAGCACCTCCTGCTTGTGCAGCTCCGAATGCTTCTCCTCGAGCTCCGTCCGCAGCGCCGAGAGCCGGGGCAGCTCCTCTGTGAGCGCGACCTCCTGCTGCGCCGGGTCCGGTTGCCGGGCGAGGTGTTCCTCCCGGGCGGCTTCCTGCGCCTGGGTCAGCGCCTTCGCCGCGGTGATGCTCCGTTCGAGCTCCGACCTCAGCTCACCGAGACGCGCGACCTCTTCTGGTGCGAGCAGTGACTCTCGAAGGGCCCGTTCATCGCCGAGGCCGAGGGCACGCAGCGCCGCGCCGAGTCGGTCCTCGGCTTCGGTGCGCGAGGTCTGAAGCTCTGCGAGCTGCTTCTCGCCATCGGCGCGGGCCCGCTCCGCGACGGCAAAGTCGCGCTGGAGCTGGTGAAGCTGCCGGGTGGCTTCGGCGTGCGCGGCCGCTGCCTGCTCC
>JBAWAM010000565.1:0-1969 GCA_049589315.1 Myxococcaceae bacterium | reverse complement strand
CATCTACCCGATGAACTTCGACAACGACCCGATCGGCATCTGCCGCGAGGTGCTCCGCGTCGTCCGGCTCTGGATGTCCCACGGCGTGCGGATCTTCCGGGTGGACAACCCGCACACGAAGCCGGTGGCGTTCTGGGAGTGGCTGCTCAAGGAGATCCGGCGCACCGACCCCGACGTGCTGTTCCTCTCCGAGGCGTTCACCCGGCCGGCGATGATGCACGGCCTCGGCGCGATCGGCTTCCACCAGTCCTACACGTACTTCACCTGGCGCAACGCCAAGTGGGAGCTCGAGGAGTACCTCCGCGAGCTGTCGACGGAGTCCGACCACCTGATGCGGCCGAACTTCTTCGTCAACACCCCCGACATCCTGCACGCCTACCTGCAGTACGGCGGCCCCGCGGCGTTCAAGATCCGCGCCTCCATCGCGGCGACCGGCTCGCCGAGCTGGGGCGTCTACGCGGGCTACGAGCTCTTCGAGCACGTGGCGGTCAAGCCGGGCAGCGAGGAGTACCTCGACTCGGAGAAGTACCAGATCCGCCTCCGGGACTGGGACGCCGCCGAGCGCGAGGGCCGCACCCTGGCGCCGTACCTCACCCGCCTCAACGAGATCCGCCGCGCGCACCCGTCGCTGCAGCTGCTGCGCAACGTGCACATCCACCACAGCGACGACGAGAACATCCTGGTGTTCAGCAAGAGGGCGAGGAGCACGACCGGCGGCGAGGACGACGTCGTGATCGTGGTCGTCAACGTCGACCCGCACGCCACCCGCGAGACCATGGTCCACCTCGACCTCCCCGCCCTCGGCCTGTCGTGGGGTGACTCCTTCGTCGTCCACGACGAGATCACCCACGAGGACTGGAGCTGGGGCCAGCACAACTACGTGCGGCTCGACCCGTCGCACGAACCCGCGCACATCCTGACTGTGAGGAGCCCCCGTTGACGGACGTCTCGAGCGAGGTCTCGGCAAGCTCGACGCCCGAGGTGGTGACGACCAGCGACACCGAGGCCGACCCGTTCCCCGACAATGTCGGCAGCACGCCCGACTGGTTCAAGACCGCGGTCTTCTACGAGGTGCTGGTCCGGTCCTTCCGGGACTCCAACGGCGACGGGACCGGCGACTTCAAGGGCCTCACCGAGAAGCTGGACTACCTCCAGTGGCTCGGGGTCGACTGCCTGTGGATCCCGCCGTTCTTCACCTCACCGCTGCGCGACGGCGGGTACGACGTGGCGGACTACACGAACATCCTCCCCGAGTGCGGCACGGTCGAGGACTTCCACCACTTCCTCGACGAGGCGCACAAGCGCGACATCCGCGTGATCATCGACTTCGTCATGAACCACACCAGTGACCAGCACCCGTGGTTCCAGGCCAGCCGGGAGGACCCCGACGGGCCGTTCGGCGACTTCTACGTGTGGTCCGACAGCGACGAGCTCTACCAGGAAGCGCGGATCATCTTCGTCGACACCGAGCCGTCGAACTGGACCTGGGACCCGGTGCGCCAGCAGTACTACTGGCACCGGTTCTTCTCCCACCAGCCGGACCTCAACTTCGACAACCCGCGGGTCCACGAGGCCATGCTGGACGCGATCTCGTTCTGGTTCGACATGGGCCTCGACGGCTTCCGCCTCGACGCCGTGCCGTACCTGTACGAGCGCCCCGGCACCAACGGCGAGAACCTCCCCGAGACCCACGAGTTCCTGAGGAAGGTCCGCAAGTTCGTCGACGACCAGTACCCCGGCAAGGTCCTCCTCGCGGAGGCCAACCAGTGGCCCGCCGACGTCGTCGACTACTTCGGCGACTTCGAGTCCGGGGGCGACGAGTGCCACATGTGCTTCCACTTCCCGGTGATGCCGCGCATCTTCATGGCCGTGCGCCGCGAGTCGCGCTTCCCGATCTCCGAGATCCTCGAGCAGACCCCGCCGATCCCGTCCGGCTGCCAGTGGGGCATCTTCCTGCGCAACCACGACG
>JBAWAM010000564.1:0-2316 GCA_049589315.1 Myxococcaceae bacterium | reverse complement strand
CCACCCCGCACTGACCGAAGATGCGGAGAAGCGGGTATTCGCGCCTCATCCGTCGTCATATAGCGCCGTCGGTCCGCCGCGTCGGGATCGATGGGCTGGGTCAATTCGGACAGCGGGGTCAGGCTGTAGGCGGCTCGGGCGGCGGCGTCCGGGTCCCTCGTTCGGTGTCATAAGTCGTCTCCACAGTTCCCACCTCCCTCGGGCATGTTCAGGTGCATAGCCAATGCCCGCAGGTCCCACAGCGGAATTGGCACGGGCGTTGAGCCTCACTAGGCCAGGCCTTGAGGCGTCCCGGGCCTGGAAACACGCCCCGAAGGGCTCGGCGACGACGGGCTGTGGACCCTTGAGGGGCGACAGCCTGTCGCGCATGCGACAAGCGCGACAGGCGTCAAGGAGGTAACGCATGCGGCAGGATAGCGCTCAATGTGGCGATGAGATGATGACCCCAAACCGCGGCGCCGCTGCCCTACGGAACTGCGATATTCTTTTTAAGGCTCTTCCGGCTTTCGTGTGGGTGACGAAGTCTCCGGGCTATGCTCTGCCCTGCCGAGGGGAGGGGCGGAGCGATGCGCGACACGGAGCTGTACCGAGCGATCTTGGGGC
The DNA here is from genome assembly GCA_049589315.1 of Myxococcaceae bacterium. GTDB lineage: Bacteria > Myxococcota > Myxococcia > Myxococcales > Myxococcaceae > JBAWAM01. Next base: position 1,713 of record JBAWAM010000564.1, on the reverse strand, counting down.
TGACGCCGCCCTGGACGGTGGGGGGCGTCGAGCTGAACATGCCGGAGGGGCAGGTGGTCGTCCGGGTGGAGGCCGGGCCGGGCCCGTTTGTCTGCCCGGAGTGCGGGAGTGCGGCGGAGCGCTACGACAGTCGGCCACGGCGGTGGCGGCACCTCGACACCTGTCAGTTGACGACGTGGATCGAAGCGGACGTGCCCCGGATCGACTGCGCGACCCATGGGGTGAAGCAGATCCGGGTGCCATGGGCGGAGCCGGGGTCGCAGTTCACGGTGTTGTTCGAACGGCTGGCGATTGATCTGCTGTGGGAGTGCTCGGTGACGGGGGCGAAGCGGGTGCTGCGCATCAGCTGGGACGAAGCGTGGGGCATCAAGACCCGCGCCGTGCGGCGGGGGCTGGCTCGGCGCCAGGCCGAGGTCGTGCCCCATCTGGGCGTGGACGAGAAGGCCATCGCCAAGCGGCACCGGTATCTTACGGTGGTCGCCGATCTCGAGCGCAACCGGGTGCTCTATCTGGCCGACGACCGCAAGCAGGAGAGTCTGGACGGCTTCTGGGCCACCCTCACGGCCGCGCAAGTGGCGGGGATCGAGGCCATGGCGATGGACATGTGGGAGCCCTACGTCCAGTCCACGCGGGCGCACCTGCCGGACGCGGACCGGAAGATCGTCTTCGACAAGTTTCATGTGGTCAAGCATCTCCACGACGCCGTCGACCAGGTGCGGCGGGGCGAGCATCGGGCGTTGAAGCGGACGGGTGACGACCGTCTCACCGGGTCCAAGTACCTCTGGCTGATGCGGCCCAAGGACATGACGCCGGACCAGCAGACGGCGTTCCGGCTGTTGCAGCGGCAGGATCTCAAGGTGGCGCGGGCATGGCTGCTCAAGGAGCGCTTCGCCGCCTTCTGGGACTACACCTACCCCGGGGCCGCCGAGACGTTCACCGCCCGCTGGTACTGGCGCGCCACGCACAGTCGGCTCAAGCCCATGGCGGGCGTGGCCAAGCTAATCAAACGTCATCTCCCGAACCTGCTCACGTACCTCACGCACAAGATCACCAATGCAGGCCTGGAAGCCGTCAACTCCGTCATCCAAGGCGTCAAGAAGACCGCCCGTGGGTTCCGCAACCCGGAGCACTTCAAGATCGCCATCTACTTCCGGTGCGGTGGGCTCGACCTCTACCCACACGAAAGCCGGTAGAGCCAAAAGTAGTTACGGTAGTCGATGGCGACAATCCGTCGCCGACTGTAAAGACGACAAATACCAGGAGGCGCTGGATGGCCACTTGACCTCCTCGACAGGCAGCATCGCCCAGATCTGGCTGCACTGAACGAACTTCGGAATGGCATTGCATTCATTCCACAGAACCGAAGGCGCAAACCTGATTGGAAGGGTCATAGCGTCTTCACAGAGGACGGCCCTGGTCAGTTTCTGGATGACATGGAGAAGCTGTCGGATGTCTTCGTCGAACGATTCTGGGGAGGCTCTCCGGAAGACACGGGCGAAAGGCCTGATGTCATCGCGCCAGAAGGCGGTGTCGATGGCACACAGAATGGCACGAAGCGGTCCGTCGGTTGACAGGCGTCGCGTAACCTATGACAATCATTGCGCGCCCCCGTAGCTCAGTCGGATAGAGCAAGGGTTTCCTAAACCCTGGGCCGGGTGTTCGATTCACCCCGGGGGCACCAACTTCCCGCATAGTTAGCCAGCACCATTTCTC
>JBAWAM010000563.1:0-6220 GCA_049589315.1 Myxococcaceae bacterium | reverse complement strand
GGCTGGCGCCGTGCGGGAGCGAGCGGTGACCGGCCCGACTTCGACGGCCTCCGCGGGGGCGCTTGCGGCGGTGTCGTGCGCGCATGCCGCAAGGACACCCAGTCCGGTGATTCCGACGAACGTGACGGACATCTTCGAGAATCGGTTCATGTGCCCCTCCCGGGCTGTGTCAGGAAATGACGCGGCCTCAGATGCACGCGGAGGGGAAAAGGTGACAGCGAATGTCCACTGTACCTCGCGGCGCGAGTTTGCTTACGCTGTAAGTATGTCGACACAGACGGGCTCGAGAATGAACGCGAACACGACCGCGCGGGTGGTCGGCGTGTTGTTCCTGGTTGCGACGGTTTCCTATGCCAGCGGCACGCAACTCATCCAGTCACTCCATCCAGACCGGATCCGCGTCGTCCTGGGCGCGCTGCTCGTGCTTGTGGATGCCGCCGCCGTCGTCGGCATCGCGGTCGCCCTGTTTCCGATTCTGAAGCGACACAACGAGAGCATCGCGCTGGGGTACGTCGCCTTCAGGATCATCGAGGCCACGCTTCTCGTCGTCGGGGTGCTCGGCCCACTGGCGCTGATGAGCTCGAGTCCGGAGTCGCGCGCTGTTCACGCACTGGCATCCCAGAGCAACTACTGGGCGTATCAGCTGGCGATGGCCCTGCTCGGCGTCTGTGGTCTGATGCTCTGCATTCAGTTGAGCCAGACCAGGCTCGTGCCACGATGGCTCTCCTTTCTGGGCCTCGTGGGATACCCGGTCCTCTCGGCGGGGGCCGTGCTGGACATGCTCGGCATCGTGGACACGCTCCACGGAGCCGGGATGGCCCTCCTCGTGCCGGGAGGCCTTTTCGAGATCGTTCTTCCCGTCTGGCTGATCGTCAAAGGATTCGGGCCATTCGCAAGCACCTCCAGCGCCGAGGTTGGCCCGGAGGAGCCCGGGTACATCCAGGCGTGATCGCGGGAGGTTCGCGAACCGCGACGCCACCGGGCAGATACGCATCCGGTGGCCCTCATCGCGCCGCTCGACCGCTCACAAGGACTTGAGGAACTCGATCAAATCCGCCCGCTCGCCAGCGGTGAGCCCCAATCCGAAGTGCTGGTCGTAGTGATCGACGACCGCTCCGTAATCGGCGAACCGACCATCGTGGTAGAAGCCGCCCTTCGCGCGCGTGAACAGGCCCGCCAAAGGCGTCGTCCGGTACTTCCCGTCGGGCGAGCGCTCCGCCTGGAAGTCGTCGATGCCGATCTCCGCGCCCGAGTGCATGGCCCAGCCGGGCTCGCTGTAGAGCGGCGGCACGTGGCACCTCGCGCACCCGGCCTTTCCGGAGAAGACCGTCTCTCCGCGCGCGGCTGCCCAGGGATTGAACGACCCCCGGGGCGGCTTCGGTGCGGGAAGCGACAGCTGGTAGAACTGCAGCGCCGGGAGCTTCTCGGTGACCAGGTCCACCGGGGGCCGAATGTCCGCCGCGCCAGTCACCTGTGCGAGCGGGAACTTCGCCGGGTCGTCGAGGCGCGGATCGTAGAAGGTGCCCTGACCGCGCATCTGGGTGACCGCGACGTACGCGTTCCAGTACGGCACGCCTCCCCAGCCGGTGTACGTGTGCAGGTTCTGCCCCGCCAGCCCGAACGCGGCCGGAAGGACCGTCGTCCCCGGTCTCCCGTCGGGTCGGAACACCTTCCCGTCCATGTTCAGCTGGGCGTCATAGTGGCCCGGCCCCCAGCTCTGCAGCACGGACGTGAGCGTGGCCCGGTCCACGCCGAGAAGGGTCTCGAAAGGCTCGAGGTTCGGAGCCAGCGAGACAATCACGCCCACGTTGAGATCGCGGTTCGGCCATCCGTCGAGCCGCCGCCCGATCCCCGGCGCGAACGAATCATCCACCGTGGAGTGGCACAGCGCGCACGTGAGCCCCATCGACGTCACCGCGCCGGTCCTCCGGTCGGTGATGGCCTTCACGCCAACGACCGCGTCGAGCCTCAGCAGCGTCAGCGTCACAGCTGGATCGTCCAGATCCACCTGGCCCCTCCTGAGCGCCCGCTCCAGCTTTTTCGGCAGCGCTTCCGCGTCGACCTTCAAGCCGACCGCGAGCGCTGTCCTCGGGCTGACGCCATCACCCACGCCGCCATTCGCGGCGCCGGCGATCGCCTCGTGCAACCGCAGCGTGTCGCCCCAGAAGGCCTCGCTCCCGAAGGTGTCGAACCGGAAGATCTCCTTCCCGTCCGACAGGAGGTCCTCCGCGTGGTCATCGACAGTCCGGTCCCAACTCCTTGCCTCCTGCTTGGCGACGGCCAGCGTCTCTTCCGAAGGCACGGAGCCCGGATCATCGCATCCGGCGAAGACCGCTCCCGCGATCGCAAGCGACCCCGCCACGGCATACAACAGACCTCTGTATCCATTATTCACGTCGGCGCCTCCATGTGAGCAAGCGCCTCAGATGCTCAGCCCGAGCGGAGGTGGCAACGATGGGCGTCGATCGCGCCAGAAGCACGACAGTGCCTCCGGCGTTTGGGTCGCACCGTCCAGATGCTCAGCGCTTTTCGACCGTGAACCGCGCCGTGGCCGACAGCGGGCTGGTCGCGTCCATCGGCTCGAAGGTCCCGCGCACGGTGAACGCGCCTTCGAGCTGGGCGTGGGTGCGATCGGTCAGGATCATGCTCCCGCTGAAGGACCGCTTCTCGCCTGACATGAGGGTGATGGAGGTCTGGCCACCCGCGAAGCGGATGGTGTCGGACCAGCCGCTCACGATGTCACCGTTCCCATCGAGGATCTGGAAGTCGTACTGCTTCGAGCTGACGAAGTTGTATGTCTTCGTCTTGCCCGAAGTGTTGGTCACGGTCAGGGTGAACGTGGCCCGCGCGGTCACCTCGTTGGTCGGACACGGCGTGGTGATGCAGCGAATGGTGTTCTCCTGATTCACGTAGACCGCCTGGTCCGGAGTCACGACGACCTCGAGCTCCGACTTCCGCGCGTAGCGCTTCGAGCCGACCCGGGCGGAGATCAGGGACAGCTTCTCCTGCGTCCCCAGCACGACCTCGACCGGGCCGACTCCCGCCGCGAAGGTGATCGCAGAGACCTGCGGAGGCGCGCAGCGTACGTGCGGCGCGGGGCGCTGGGTAAAGGAGAGCGTGCGCGTGTCACTGAAGGTCCCAGCAGGCGCAGTGACCCGGGCGCCAGTCGCCTCTCGCCGAACATCGAACCGGTCACACGGCCCGGAGGAGGCGGTCCAGGTCCATGGGGCGTTCCGGAGGCCGAACCTGACGTAGTACGACCAGGCCGCTTCGTCGTCGTTCCAGCCGTACAGGTTCGTGGTGTTCACGTTGCTGTAGCCGAGCCACAGCGGCTCTCGCCAAAGCCCCGACACGACGCGCAGGTTCTGGTCCGCGAACTCCGAGCGGATGGTGTGCTGGGTCCCGTCGCTGCCCTCGAAGACCCACTCGTTGCCCTCGTCGAGAGGGAACCAGCGCGCGGCGGAGTTGGAGCTCAGCTCCCCCTCGTGCTCGGCCAGCGCGCCGTCGTCCGGCATCGACGCGGTCAGCTGCGCCGCGGAATCTGGAGCACCGCATCCGGCCACCACGAACAGCGCCATCACCGCCAACGCTTCAAAACGAATCTGAGTCTTCATCTGGGCCCCCCATCGAGAATGTGGGGCGCCGTATGACCCTGTCCTACATGCAAGTCAAGGCACACTCATTTCTTCAATCGGACGATCGTGACCCGCGGCCTCCCGGACGAGCCGCGCGCGACAGGGCGCTCGTTCTCCCACGCGACCTCGTGCACAGAGGAGAGCGATACAATCAGGTCGCCGTCGGCGGTCGCCGCGATCGGGCCCGCAGAGAGTCGGGGCTCGGACCAATCGAGGAGCACCTCGCCGCTTGTCCCCCTCACCATCGAGAGCAGCGATCCAGCTCCGGCGTGCGCCACCCATCCCCTGCCCGCCGCGAGCGAGGAGATCCCGGACTCGGCCGCGCCCCACTTCGACCTCCCCCTGGCGGTCCACGCGGTGAGGTCGACGTCGCTGGCGAGGAAGGTCCGTCCCACCGGGTCCACGTCCACCTGAACGGCCCGCCGGGGCCCCAGGCCGACGGACCACCGGATGCGACCGTCAGCGCCGAGCCGCACCAGTGCGTGATTGCCCGCGCGGTCGACCCTCGCTACCAGCGCGTCGCCGTTGGAGGCAACGTCCAGGTCGACCACCTCCATCCCCTTCCAGAACTCGAGGCGCCCAGGTCCGCTCCGATTGAAGCCGACGATCATCGCGCCGTCGTCCAGGTACTTTCCGTCCGGAGCGCAGGGCCGACGCAGGTTCGCCGCGAGGACGTAGCCGTTGTCGGCCGCAGCGGCGAGTCCGACCATCTCCGCGTGGCAGCTCCAGCGGTGCTCGCGCAGCAGGTTGCCGTCCGCGCCCCACTGCTGGACGACGAGATCGCCATCCTCGTCGGTGCCGGCGACCAGGAGATCACTTCCGGCTGACTGGGTCGCCCTCGCGAAGTCGATCGTCGACCGCCGGGCCCACGCGAGCCTCCCCTCGTGGTCGAGCGCGATGATGAAGCTGTTCCCGGGGCCGAGGTTCGCCAGCACCGGTTCACCGTCGATCAGCACGTCCGCTGCGCTCCGTCCGACGACCGCGACTCGATCGCGAATCCCCGCCACGCCCCGCACCTCGAGCTCCCCGGGCGCAGAGCTGTCGGACACGAGCGCCGCCGTCCATGCGAGCGCGCTCGGCGGAGGGGGCGCGAACAGGAGGTCGAACCAGAGCAGCTCCGACTCGATGGGCGGAATCCGTACCGAGCCTCCCGCCAGCTCGGCCGCGACGCCGGATTGACCGCGCTCCGGGTGGACGGGGGCCTCGGCCACGTGTGCGCCTTCTCCACCACACGCCCCGCACAGCAGCGCCCCCACCAATGCCGAGAGTGTCCGACCGCGCATTCAGTCCTCGCGCGAGGCACGATGCGCATCTCCGGCCTGTGCGCCATCCGCGGTCGCGGATTGCAGGCGGCGAACTGTCAGGTCCCGCCCGGCTCGATCGCACCGAGCGCCGACGGCTCGGCCTGCGGCTCCGGTCCGGCCGACGTTTTCCCGGCCAGAAGTCCGAACGCGGTGATGCCGCCGAACACCAACACGGCACCGACGACGCTCCAGCCGTGCGGCCAGGCCTCGCCCAGGAACACCACGCCGATGGTGGTGGTGATCAGGATCTCAGCGCCCTGCATCGCCTCCACCGCGCCCAGCGCCGTCGGATTGTCGGCAACGCTTGCGGTCGCCTGGAAGAACAACACGGTCGCAATCACGCCGGCGAACAGGGCGACGGCGCTCGACATCATCACCTGCGTGCCCGCGGGCGGACCGGCTTCGATTCCCGCCCACGCCGCCAGGGCGATCCAGAAGGGCAGGCTCATCAGCGTCATCCCGAAGACGCGCTGGGTGGCATTGAGCGACTCCCCGGTCCCCTCGAGGTGCAGCAGCAATCTCCGGTTGCCGAGGGGATACGTGAACGCCGCCACCACGACGGCGCCCAGGGCGATCCACGCGCCGCGGTCGAGCTTCCCGTCGAAGTGGCCGAACTGCATGAGCAGCACGCCGGCCACCACCGCGCAGCCGATGGCCAGCGCTCGTCCCGGAATCCGCCGCCGCTCGTCCCGATAGATGAACGGCGACAGGAGCATCCCGGCGATGACCGTGAGTTGGAAGCTCCCGGCCACCAGCCACGAGGGCCCGCTGTCGGCGGCCCACGACAGGCACGCGTAGAACACCCCGAAGCCTACCCCGGACCAGACGAGCCACGGGACCGGGTGCGCGCGGATGGCCCGGAACACCGGGCGCACCCCTCCCTGGAACGGGAGGATCAACGCCAGGATCGGCAAGGTGACCAGGTACCGGAGCGAGGCGCTCCACGCCCAGTGCCCGCCGCCCACCGCCATTGCCCGGTTGAGCGTGTAGCTCGAGGTGAAGAACAGCGCCGACAGCAGCCCGAGGAGGACGGCGCCGATGACGACGGGGTCGAAGGAACGCTTCACGGTCGCGAACTCTAACGGACGTCGAAGTCGCGGGCCCGCCCGTCTGCCTGCCGGTTCAGCCGATGGTCCGCCGCGCCGCTCGCCAGAGGAGCTTCGCAGTGATGCGGGTGGTGACGTACACCACGACCGACCGGACCACCCTCGTGGGAATCCCCTGCTGAGGCCGGGTCACCGCCTCGCGCCGGCGCGACGGCAGGCGCCGCGCGTGGCGCCG
>JBAWAM010000562.1:0-1574 GCA_049589315.1 Myxococcaceae bacterium | reverse complement strand
TAGTCAGATACTTGCTCCCATGCTCGGTCGTGGGGCTGTGTCCGATCATTGTTGCATTTGGCGCAGATGCGAGCCGGCAACTTCAAAATCCTGGCACCTAGACCATGCACGGGCTGGTTTCGCTGTTTGGCACTATGGAGGTAGAGCGGCTTAGGATACTCCGAACAATAACCGCTACTATTCGGGCGGTGTGCGCGGCTTGATCGTGTAGTTCCATTCAGGATGGAACGGATCGCCGGTGATGTCGAGGCTCGCCATCGCGGCCTTGCTGATCTTGCGGCCCTTCTCGTAGGTGCGCTCGTCGAGCGCGCACTCGACCTTGAGGCCGGTCTTGGTGGTGGTGGCGGCGATCAGCTCGACCACGGACATGCGGTTTCTCAGCGGCCGGCGGCGCCAGTTCTGCGTGATGTGACAGAACAGCCGGTGCTCTATTCTGTTCCACTTCGAGGTTCCTGGCGGGTAGTGGTGGACATGGAGGGTGAGGCCGGTCTCGTCCGCGAGCTTCTGCAGCTCCACCTTCCAGAGCCTGACGCGCGCCCCGTTCGAGCCGCCGCAGTCGGCCGTGATGGTCAGCTCGCGCGCGTTGGGATAGCGCTCGCGCCCCATGCGTTCGTGCCAGCGGCGGATCGAAGCGACGGCGAACTCGGCCGTGTCGCTGGTGACGCCAACGCTCACCCAGCCGGCGTTGGCCGTCACGTCGTAGACGCCGTAGGGCACCACCTTGCCGAGCGTCTTGTCCCGGAAGTCGTGCACCTTGACGCGATGCGGGGTGCCTTTCGGGCGATAGTCGGTGCCGCCGTTCTTGTAGTTGCCAATGAGCTCTTTCTTCTTCGTGTCGACGGAGATGACGGGCTGGCCCGCCGCCTGCGCCGCCACGACTTTGGCGTTGATATGCTCAAACTGCGCGTTGCGGTCGGGATGTTTGGAGCCTTCGTCCGCCTTGCGATTGGACTGGCGCGAGAAGCCGAGCTTCACCAGCTCCTTGCGCACGGTGTCGGCACTGATCGGATGCCCCATCGCCGTCAGCGTCGCCGCCAGCTTGTCCATGCTCTTCGACACCCAGATCAAGGGCCGCATCGGATCGCCGAGCGTCGCGGGTTCCACCAGGCGCTCAAGAGCGGGCACGATCTCTGGATCGGTCTCGGCAACCGCCTTGCGCCCGCCTCCGGCGCGGCGAACCCTGCCCTTCGGCAGCGGTTCTGCGTCGAGATCATCCTCGCCCCGATTGATCGTCGAGCGGGCGAGCCCAGTGATCATCGAGACGACCGCAAGCCCGCCCCATCCCGCCGTCCGCACCTCGCCGGCCGCGAACAACCGCCGACCGCGCTCATCGAGCTTCGAGCCGACCGTCTCCCAGCGATAGCGAATGGACCCCTCGTCGATCATGCGATCGACCTACGCCTGTTCGCGACGTTCAGGAATCCCAGTCGCCTGAGTCACACAGACGCACGCTTGCTGAGCGCGATTCTGTTATTGTTCTGGATGTCCCAAGGACCCCGATCACCGCATCCTGGCGCGCCAGAAGAGCCGCTTCACGCACCGCCATCATCCGCGAGCGGCTCGACTATTGGACC
>JBAWAM010000561.1:0-2897 GCA_049589315.1 Myxococcaceae bacterium | reverse complement strand
CTCGCGTCAGGTCGCGCGGGAGCTGCGGAAACGGCTCGGCTTGAGCGTTCAGGCGAGGTACGCGCGTGGCGTCAGTGAGTCAGACCCAGCCTTTCCGGCCACGGCTCGCAAGAGCATCCTCACCTGGGCCGATCGGGTCACGAAGAACGCGCAGACGACGGCACCGAACGTTGGCGGAAGCCTGTTCCCGCCGGGGTACTCGAACGAGACGATCGAGGCGATTCGGGAGAAGTTGCTGAGCGACAATTACACCTCCCCATCGACGACAACTACATCGCCCCATCGGTAGCGGGCGCGTGAGTTGCCGGTAGCGCGAGTCAGGGGGCTGAGCGACACGCCCCCGCCGTGAGGCCGGTGACCGACGCGCAGGTGAGAAAACTGATGGAAGAGCTGACCAAACACGGAGAGATCGGTCATGCCGCCTTGAAGGCGGGCATGGACCGCAAGACGGCGCGGAAGTACGCGTCGGCGGGGAAACTGCCGTCGGAATTGGTGACGCCCCGAGACTGGCGGACGCGCGAGGACCCGTTCGCGGACGACTGGGCTCAGGTCGTGGAGATGCTGAGGGAGAGCCCCTCGCTGGAGGCGAAGACGGTGTTCGAGGTCCTCTGCGCGAAGGCGCCGGGCCGGTACGACTCCGGGCAACTCCGCACGCTCCAGCGGCGCGTGCGCGATTGGCGAGCCACCGAAGGGCCGGACAAGGAGATATCCCTCGCGCAGCAGCACCGCGCCGGGGAGGCCGCGCAGACAGACTTCACCAGCACAACCGAGCTGGGGGTAACCATCGCTGGGCAGGTATTCGCGCACTTGCTCTGCGTCTTCGTGCTGCCGTTCTCGAACTGGCTTTGGGCAACGGTCTGCCTGTCGGAGTCCATGGCGGCTCTGCGCAAGGGCGTGCAGCGCGCGTTGTTCCAATTGGGGCGCGTGCCGCGCAACCACCAGACGGACAACTCGACCGCGGCGACGCACCGGATTCCGGACGGCAAGAAGGTCCTGCTTGAGGACGGCAAACGGCCGTTCAACGACGACTACCTCGCGCTGATGCGGCACTTCGGAATGACACCGCGGACGACGGCGGTGGGTGCGAAAGAACAGAACGGGGACGTCGAGTCCGCGAACGGGGCCCTGAAACGGCGCCTGGAACAAGCCCTGCTCCTGCGCGGCAGCCGGGACTTCGAGAGCGTCGATATCTGGCAAACCTTCGTCGACGACGTCGCGCGAAAGGCGAACCAGGGCCGAAGGGAGCGGGTGGCAGAAGAGCTCCGTGCCATGCGCGAGCTGAACGTCTCGAAGCTCCCCGAATTCACCGAGGAGATCGCCCAGGTCAGCGAGTGGAGCACCATCCGAGTGCGCCAGTGCGCGTACTCAGTGCCATCCCGGCTCATCGGCGAGGTACTCAGCGTCCGCGTCTACGAAGATCGCATCGAGGCGTACTGTGGCCAGAAGCTACAGCTTGCGTGCGAGCGGCTCATCGGTCGCAAGCAGCACCGCATCGACTACAGGCACGTCATCTGGTCCCTGGTGCGCAAGCCGGGCGCCTTCGCCCGGTACGTCTACCGCGAGGAGATGTTCCCCTCGCTGGTCTTCCGCCAGGCGTACGACGCGATCCAGACGCCCCACCATGGGACCAAGGGGGATCTCGAGTACCTGCGGGTCCTGCACCTGGCAGCGAGCTCGCTGCAGGCCGATGTCGAGACTGCGCTCTCTCTCCTGTTGGCTGAGGAGCGGGCGATCACCAGCGAAGCGGTGAAGGCGCTGGTTTCGAAGGAAGCCCGCCCGGTGCTGCCCGAGATGGTCGCGCCCGAGATCGACCTGACCGCATATGACGCCCTGTTGGGGGAGGTGGCGGCATGAATACGACTCCCGCGCCTGCTACACCGCCGCCGGCTCCCGAGTCCCTGGCCATGTTGCTACGCGTGCTGAAGTTGCCGACCGTGGCGAGGCACGCCGACGAGGTGGCCGCGAAGGCCGAACGTGAGGGCTGGTCCTTCGGCCTGTACCTCAAGCACCTCGCCACCCTGGAAGTCGAGGAGCGTCGGCGCCGACGGATTGAGCGAAACCTTCGCGACTCGGATCTTCCCGGAGAGAAGACGCTGGGAACGCTCAATCGCAAGCGCCTGCCTCCGACGGTCGCGAAGATGCTCCCGACGCTTTGCGACGGCGCGTTCATTGAGCGCGGAGACAACGTGCTCCTCTTCGGGCTCCCCGGTCGCGGCAAGACCCACGTCGCCTGCGCCCTTGGTCACGAGCTCATCCGACGAGGCCATCGGGTGCTCTTCACGGCCACCTATGCGCTGGTACAGCGCCTGCTCGCCGCGAAGCGAGACCTACGGCTGGAGAAAGAACTCGGCAACCTCGACAGCTTCGACGCCGTGATCCTCGACGACATTGGATACGTCCAGCAGAGCAGGGACGAGATGGAGGTGCTCTTCACCTTTCTCGCCGAGAGGTACGAGCGGAAGAGCGTGATCATCACGAGCAACCTGGTCTTCAGCGAGTGGAACCGGATCTTCAAGGACCCGATGACCACAGCGGCGGCCATCGATCGCCTCGTCCACCACGCAGTCATTCTCGAAATGATCGGTACCAGCGTGCGCGCAGAGGAGGCACGCGCCACCGTGCAGGAGACAGCACCGACGACGACAACTACGGACCCGACGACAACTACCCAGAAGCAGCAGTCAAACGAGGAGCCGGCTGGGGAGATGTAATTGTCGTCGGTGGGAGTAAGTAATTGACGTCACGCACTCCTCGGCTGCATTGGCTGCACGGTTCGAGCTGTCGGGCACTCCGACGCGGGTTCGCGCGCTCGGTGTCAGCCCGAACTCGGCCGCGAACTGGCGCACGAGCGCCCAATCTTGCTCGCGGCTGACGCGGTAAGGGCCCCTCTCCTGCCC
>JBAWAM010000560.1:0-3183 GCA_049589315.1 Myxococcaceae bacterium | reverse complement strand
GTATGAAGCCCCGGAGTAACAAGATCCGGTGGCAGGCTAGGTCGACTGGGCGGTCCGCCGCCATGTGGGTGGATCTGCCTGGATTCGGTCACTTGCCTCCTGGGGGGAAAACATGAACAACAGCTGGTTCAACGCAGCATGGCTTGCGCTCGGACTTGCGGCAGCCACGGGCTGCTCGAGCGGGAGCGACAGCCCATCGCTCGCCGTCCATCGCTCCGCCCTCGTCCAGGTCATCGACGACTTCACCAGAGGCGTCTCCGAGGCCAATCACCCAGACGGCGCGGGTGCCTTCCGCGTCTGGTACGACGCCACCCACAATACCTTCGGCGCCCCCTCCGTCAGCACGCTGGACGGTGCCGCGGCCCTGCGCATCGACGACGCCGGCTTCGGCAACGGCGTGTATGCGATCTACGCCGGCGCCATCCCGGCGGATGGCCGGTATCAAATCTCCGTCCCCGTTCACGTCGTCGAGACCGGCGCCACTTCGACCCACGGCATCCGCGCCTTCCAGGTCGGCGTCGCGGTGGGTGGCAGCGCGATCCACCGCGGGCAGAACCCCAGCTCGCTGCCCGGTCTCGGCATCAGCGCGAGCTACGTCGGACTCACCACCGGAGACGACACCGCACTGCCCACCCAGACCCTCGTCACCACGGAGTTCGAGGCGCGGGCCGGAGACGATCTGCTGATCGCGCTCGGTACAGACGTGCAGAGCGGCGGGTGGAACCTGAACTCGGCGACCTGGGGCGGAGGCCACGTGCTGGTCGGCGCCATCACGCTCGTCTCCGCCGGCCCCTCCGACGGCTCCGTGGTGCTCGACGACGATGACAGCGCGCCCCTGTTCACCCAGGCCGGCGCGTGGACCGTGAGCAGCGGGATCGGCCACGGCGGCGGACACTACCGCTTCGCCTCCTCCGGGAACCCGACCAGCCTCGCGACCTGGGGGGGCCTCGTCGCGCCCGGGTACTACGACGTGCTCGTCACCTGGCGCGCCGGCGCCAACCGCGCGACCGCCGCCCACTACACGGTGGAGGCGGACGGCGCGAGCTTCACGACCTCCGTCAACCAGCGGGTCCGGGACCAGCAGTGGGTCTTCATCGGCGGCATCGACGCATCGCTCAGCGGAGTCGTCCGGGTGACGCTCTCGGCCGCCCAGAGCTTGCCGTCCGGCGCCGTCGTGGTCGCCGATGCCGTGCGTCTCGTTCCGTCCACCGCGCCGTCCGCCGAGGCTCCGGAGATGCGCGTCGCCGCCGTGACCGTGTTCGACACGCTCTCGGACGTAGGGGCGATCCAGTCCATCGTCGACGAGATCGCCCACCACCACTACAACGCGATCGCCGTCCATACGCGCTTTCGCGGTGATGCGACGTACTTCCCGAACCGGACGGACTCGACGTATCCGAACCCCGAGCCGCGCAACACACAGGCAGGAAGCGTCGACGTCCTGCAGGAGTTCATCGCCCGCGGTCACGCGCGCGGCCTGAAGATCTTCGCGTACGTCAACACGCACCTCGTCACCTCGGGCACCACGGCTCCGCCCGAGCCCGGCCACGTCGTCAACGCACATCCCGAGTGGCGCACGTACGCGTACAACGGTGGCAGCCCCGAGGTTCAGACCGCCGCGCACGATCCCGAAGGCCTCTGGCTCGATCCCGCCCTGCCGGACGTGCAGCGCTACCTCAGCGACATCGTCGGCGACATCGCGCTGAACTACGAGATCGACGGCGTGATCCTCGACCGCATCCGCTACCCGCAGACCGCGTTCACCCGTGAGAACCGCGACTTCGGCTATCACCCCGACGCCGTCCAACGGTTCAACCGTAGGTACCGCAAGTCCGGCATCCCCGACCCGCGCGACCCGGACTGGATCACCTTCCGGCAGGAGGCGATCACCGGGACCGTCGCGGCCATTCACCGTCGGCTGGAGCGGATCGATCCGGACCTCGTGCTCCTCGCCTATCCCCTCGGCCGACTCAACGACGCCCTCCAGTTCAACTACCAGGACTGGCCGCGCTGGATGACCGACGGCGTCATCGATGGCGTGCTGCCGCAGATCTACACCGCCGAGGCCGCGACCTTCGCGTCGTCGTTGATCGCCCACGATGCCGCGTACGGAGGCGACCGGCTCCTCGGCGTGTCGCTCGACGCGTTCCGGCCCGGCGTCGATCTCGCCGGCCAGATTGAGACCGCGCGGATGCACGGCTTCGCAGGCACCTCGCCGTTCCGGCACGGTACCCTGGGGGACCTCGGGTACCTCGAGCCCCTGCGCCGCGCGTGGAGCGGAACCGCAGCCTGGCCCGCCATGCCCTGGAAGAACGCCCGCGTAGAGCGACTCGCCCTCCGAGGCGCCTGCTCCGACGACCCTTCGCTCCGGCGCTGGAGCGTGCACAACCCCAACGCCTGGTCCATCCCGGTCGAGTGGTGGGTGCCCGAGACCGGCGAGGTCGGTGCCAGGTTCGCGCCGCCCGGCGAGTCCTTCTACGAAGCCACCGGAGGTCGCCCCTGGCCGACGGTCTCCCTGCTGAGCTGGAAGACCGAACGCGGCACGCCTCAGCTCGCGGCGGCCGTCGCCTTCGGGTGCAGGGCCGAGCTCAGGGAGGGTCGGCGACCGTAAGTGGTTCGAAGAGCCCGCCCGTCGGCTCCGGTCGGGCGCGATGCGAGCGTTTCGCCATGTGTTCCTCGCCGAAGTGCTCGCGCGCTCGGTGCAGGTTGTGGGCGCGGCAGCGCAGCGTCAGGTTGTCGATCGTCCCCGGGCCTCCCCAGGCGAACGGCTTCACGTGATCGAGCTCCACCTGGTACCTCGACCCACAGCGCTTCTCGTTCGTGCCGATGAACGTGCACGCGCCGCCATCGCGCTCCCAGACCGCTCGCCGCACCTCCGCCTTGACGTAGCGCGTGCGCTTGCCCCCGCGGATCGAACCACCGGTCGGTTCGATCGGCGCCGGTGCAGGCGCCTCCACCTCCGGCCCGGAAGTGGGGGTGGTGACCGTCTCCGGCGGGTGTACCGCGGCAGTCTCACCGTCGGTGCGGTTCGCCTCCGAGCACGCACGCGCCTTGCGGGCGCCTCGCTTGCGCCGGCCACAGAGCTCGAGCGTCTTCTGCATGCAGCTCCGGAGCAGCGCCTCCAGGTTTCCATCCGGGACCACGTGGCTCAGCGCGGCCTTCACTTCGGCCAGCTCCGCCATG
>JBAWAM010000559.1:0-10904 GCA_049589315.1 Myxococcaceae bacterium | reverse complement strand
TTCCCAGACAGCGCGCCCCACGTCGGCGGGAATCGCCCGACTGCGTGGGACAGGTTCTTTGCTGGTCCCGGGCTGCGGCGTGTTCTTCCGCGCTGGTTCCGGCCCGGAACCGCGGCGGGACTCCGGGGCTGCGGCCGAGGGTGCCTTTTCCCGAGCCGCAGGAGCTGACGTTGCCCGCGCACCCCGCTTGCGCCGCGCGCAGAGTTCGAGGGTTTTCTGCATGCACACCCGCAGGACGTCCTCGAGATTGCCGTCAGGCACGAGGTGACTGAGCGCCGACTTCACCTGCTTCAACTCCTCCATGAACTCGGGGCCGACCGTCATCTTCAGCGAATGCCGCTCGGCGTCGATGGGCTGAAGCCGCGGACGAGGAGGCGGAGCAGACTCAACGCTCGCTTCGAGCATGAACCCAGCGACGCTGGGCGCTGTCGCTGGTTCCGGCCCGGAACCGAGTGGCAGCGATTCAACAGTCGCAGAGACAGGGCTCGGGAGACGTCGGATGCTCGCCGTCACCTCGGGGCGAGGCCGAAGCGAGGCGACGAGGACCTGTACCTGTTCCTCCGTCTTTCCCGCGGTGCGATCGAGCAGCTCGCGATGGTTCTCCGGCTGGAGCACGTCCTTGAGCAGGACGAAGGTGGTGAGACAGAGCCGACCATCGGTGAGGTATTCGGCGGCGACCGGGAACCGGGCAAGGAGCCTCGCCGACGTCGTGCGGCGGAAGGCGGAGGCCTTCGGGAGCCTGAGCGCATCGGTGCAGTACGCGAAGAGCGACGGGTAGCCCAGGTCGAGGTGCGTCTTGCGTCGGTCCATCTCGGCGAGGCACCAGAGGAACTCGACGAGTGTGATGCGTTCCGTGCCGCGCAGCTCCGCGAGACGGGTGGTGAGCGCATCCGAGCTGAGCTCGGAGAGGGACGGGTGCGGCAGCGCATTCGTGAGCATGCCCCATCGCTACCATGGAGATTTCAGCGCCCCTTCGAGGCCCCTGGCCGCGCGCAGGGACGACGAACCGGAGCGCGCGTGACCGGCCGTACGGACCGGGTGCGCGTTCGTTGCGGCTTGCCCGTATTCCGTTCGCAAGAGCCGCCGTTTCCGGTCGGTCGTCCCGGCGGGCCCTCTGCCAAATGAACCCCTGTCAAGGAATGAAGCGCGTGTGGTCGTGCTTCATCGAGAATCGGACCGCAACCACACGTGCTGCAGATGAGCATCCCGATGCGAGATCAACTTCCCGGATCCGGCCGAACGGACGAGGATGCCCCGAGCGAGACGCACGATGCCAACCCTTCCCGACGCCTTCCTGACGGCCATCAAGGAGCAGTTTCCCCCCGACTTCCTCACCCTCGATCCGGGTGAGCTCGCCGAGTTCGGGCGCGACTGGACGAAGGTCTACGTCCCTGCCCCTTCGGCGGTAGCGTTTCCGCGGGGCACCGAAGAGGTCTCCCGGCTCATGAAGCTGTGCAGCGCGCACAAGATCCCGGTGGTTCCGTCGGGAGGTCGCACCGGTCTCGCCGGCGGCGCCGTGGCGAAGGACGGCGAGCTGGTGCTGTCGCTGACGCGGATGAACCGGATGGGCCCGGTAGACGTGCTGGGGAACACGGTCCGGGTGCAGGCCGGCGCGGTCACCGAGGCAGTGCACCTGCACTGCGCGCCGCACGGGCTGACGTGGCCCGTCGACTTCGCATCCAAGGGGTCGAGCCAGGTCGGCGGAAACATCTCCACCAATGCGGGAGGAGTGAAGGTCATTCGCTGGGGGCTGACCCGGCAGTGGGTGCTGGGCCTTCAGGTCGTCACCGCGAGCGGCGAGGTGCTGGAGCTCAACGACGCGCTCGAGAAGAACAACACCGGCGCCGATCTCCGCCAGCTCTTCATCGGCAGCGAGGGAACGCTGGGCATCATCACCGAAGCCACGCTCAAGCTCGCGCGGATCCCCGGCAAGCTGGACGTGTTGCTGTTCGCGGTCCCCGACGTCGCCGGAGTGTTGAAGCTCTTCCGCGAAGCCCGGCGCGCGCCGATCACGCTCTCCGCCTATGAATTCTTCACCGACCGGTGCCTCGCGCGGGTGCAGCGCCACCGCAAGCTGAGGTCACCGTTCGAACAGCCCTCGGGGTGCTACGTCCTGCTGGAGACGGAGGATTCGGATCCCGAGCAGCTCGAGCTGTGGTTGGGCAGCCTGTTCGAGAAGGGAATCGTCACCGACGGGACGATGGCGCAGGGCTCCCAGCAGGCGCAGGAGCTGTGGGCATTGCGCGAAGGCATCAGCGAGAGCCTCTCGGCGACCGGCATGCCGCACAAGAATGACGTGGCGCTGCCCATCGCGGCGCTGGAGGCCTTCACCACCGAGCTCGAGCAGGTCTTCTCGGCCCGGTACCCCGACTGGGAGATCTGCCTGTTCGGGCACATCGGCGACGGCAACCTGCACATCAACGTCATGAAGCCGGACGCGATGGAGAAGGCCGACTTCCTGCGCCACACGCACGAAGCCGACCACGCCATGTTCGAGCTCGTCCGCCGGCACCGAGGCAGCATCTCGGCCGAGCACGGGATTGGCCTGCTGAAGAAGCCGTACCTCTCCTACTCGAGGTCTCCCGCGGAGCTTGCGCTGCTGGCGGGCCTCAAGCGCACCCTCGACCCGGACAACCTGCTCAATCCGGGCAAGGTGCTCGACGTGTGAGGGCGCGCCTCAGGAGACCACGCGCGTCTTGATGTCGGTCTTCAACGCGGCGATCGCCCGCGCCACCGGGTCCGACACGTCCTGGTCGAGGTCCATGAGCAGGTAGCCGATGTGCGGATCCGTCGCGAGCACCTGCGCGTGGATGTTGGCGTTGAGATCCGAGACGATCTTGTTGATGTCGCGGAGCACGCCGGGGACGTTGCGGTGGACGTTCAGTATCCGGTGGGTGTGCGGGGAGGGCGGCATCTCCACCTGGGGAAAGTTCACCGAGCCTGTCGTCACGCCGTAGCGGACGAACTTGATGAGCGAGGTGGCCACCTCGCGGCCGATCGACTCCTGCGCCTCCTCGGTGGACCCGCCGATGTGGGGCGTGAGGATGACGTTGGTCAGGCTCTGCAGCTCGCTCTTGAACCCGTCGCTGTTGCTCTCCGGCTCCTGGGGATAGACGTCCACCGCCGCGCCGCCGAGGTGTCCAGAGCGGAGCGCCGCCGCGAGCGCCGGGATGTCCACCACGGTGCCCCGGCTCAAGTTGAGCAGCATCGCGCCCTTCTTCATGCGGGCGATCTGCTCCGCGCCGATCATCCACTCCGTCTGCGGCGTGGCCGGCACGTGCAGGGTGACGAAGTCCGAGGCGCCCAGAAGCTCCTCGAGTGTCGCGGTGGACCGGACGTTGCCGAGCGGGAGCTTCGTGGCGATGTCGTAGAAGAGCACGCGCATGCCCAGCGATTCGGCGAGGACGCCCACCTGCGAGCCGATGTGGCCATAGCCGACGATGCCCACCGTCTTGCCGCGGACCTCGTGCGAGCCGGTGCTGACCTTCCGCCATTGACCCTGGTGGACCTCGCGGGAGCGATCCGGGATCTGCCGCACCAGCATGACCATCTCCGCGATGACCAGCTCGGCGACACTGCGGGTGTTGCTGAAGGGCGCGTTGAACACCGGGATGCCGTTGGCGTTCCCGGCGACGAGATCGATTTGATTCGTCCCGATGCAGAAGGCGCCCACCGCAAGGAGGTCCGGCGCGTCCGCAAGCACCGACTCGACCACGTTGGTCTTGCTGCGGATGCCGAGCATGTGGACGCCCTTCAGCGCCTCGCGCAGCTCGTCCGGCTTCAACGCCTTCGGGGCGCGTTCGACGGTGAAGCCCTCCGCCTGGAGCATCTCCGAGGCGGACGTGTGGATGTTCTCGAGCAGGAGCACCCGGACAGGGCCCTCGATGCGCACAGGTTCCGACGGGGAAGCGAACTTCGGTTCGGTCATGGTCGTCTCGGGCGTACGGCGGGCGGCTGGCGAGTGTCAAGCACTCGTAGCGCGCACCCATGCATCGATGAGTTGGCGCGCGATGCTGAACTTTGGAGGCATTTCAGGGAGCAGGTCGCGATCGAACCAGCGCGCCTCTGCAATCTCCGTCCCGTCTGCCCGCAGCTCGCCGCCGGCATACGTCGCGGTGAAGCCGATCATCAGCGAGCGCCCGAATGGCCAGGGCTGGCTTCCGAAATAACGGACGTCGGCGACGTCGATCCCGACCTCCTCCTTCACCTCGCGGATGACCGCCTCCTCCAGCGACTCGCCCGGCTCGACGAAGCCCGCGAGCGTGCTGAACCACGGGCGAGGGAATGTGGCGTTCCGCGCGAGCAACGCCTGGGCTCCGCGCCGGACCAGCACGATCACCGCTGGTGAGAGCCGCGGATAGAACGGGATCCGGCAGACAGGGCAGCGCCGAGCGCGCTCGCCCGGGACCAGGAGGGTGGGCGTGGCGCAGCGACCGCAGAAGCGGTGCGTCCGGTCCCACTCCGCGATCGCGATCGCCCTCCCCGCGATTCCAAGGGTCGTCTCGTCCACGCGGCCGAAGAGACTCCGGGCGGGAAGTTGCGTCAGCCCCTCCACCGGGACGTCCTCGCGCACGGGCGAGGCGTAGTAGTCGGTCTCCCCACGACGCCCGATGAAGTGAACGCCGTCGGCGAAGCGTTCGGCGTCGACCCGCGCGGGAATGCGGGCCTGCCCGTCGCGTTCCTCGACGAATACATCCATGCCTTGCGCGAGGACCAGGCGTGCGTCCGGCGACGGTGAGGCAGGGGGCTCGACACCCGCCTCGAAGGGAGATTCGGTCACGGGTGCCACACTAACCAGCCGCGACGCATCGCGCCGCATGGATTTCACGCCAGCGGCGATCCACGAGATCCCGACCGCGAACGCGAGCCTCACTCGCGCTGCAGGACGATCGGATCTCCGCGCTTCGCGAGCGTGCGCAGCGAAGCGCTCGCGTCCCGAGCGGAGATCTCGAGGTAGCCGCTGCTGCCCACCAGCGCGAGCAGCTCGCCCGCAGCGACCTCGCCGTAGTGCGAGTGCGGCGCGCCCGTGACCACCGCCTCCCCGACGAACGCGACGAAGCGTTCGGGGAGGAGCGCCTCGGGGATGTTGGTCACCAGGTTGCCGTAGGTGTCGATGTGCAGCACCTCGCCGCGCACGAACGTCCCCTGGGAGATCGGCTGCGGCAGCTCGTACCGGACCTCCAGTCGATCGACGACCTTTCCCAGCGTCGAGATCTGACGGCCGACTGCGATGCGCGCAGCGACCGGCCCGAACAGGTCCCTCCCGTGGAAGGTCGTCGAGCGGCGAGGGCCCCACTCTGCGCTCGCGTCCAGCACCACCACCTGCACTGCGCCGCCCAGACGTTCGATGGCCGGCGCCAGCAACCCATTGTCCGGCCCGACCAGGACATCGCTGCGTCTCGTCTCCACCGCGATCGCCCGCCTCGAAGAGCCGACGCCGGGATCGACGACCGCGAGGTGAACCGTCCCCTCCGGGAACACCTCCACGCTGGTCATCAGGAGGAAGGCGCCGGTTCGTAGGTCCTGCGCCGGCACCTCGTGGGTCAGGTCGATCACGCGGATGTCCGGCGACTCGCGGGCGATGACGCCCTTCACCTGACCGACGTACGTATCGGAGCGCCCGAAGTCGGAGAGGAAGCTGATGAGAGCAGGCACCCTCCTGACCGTAGATGCCGTCTCAAACCTTTCCATTCAGGCGTTTGTCGCACAAAGCAGATGCCGCGTCGGAGGGACGCCGCTAGGTTGAGCGCCACACAACAGGAGGACATGGATGAAGAAGATCCTGATCGCGGCCTGCATGCTCACCACCGCTTGCGCCATCGCCGCAGAGACGAAGCCGGCACAGGCCCAGGCGAAAGGCGCCACGGCGTCCGCCGAGTTGAAGAACGCCGAGGGCAAGAAGGTCGGTGACGTGACGCTGCGCGAGACCCCGAACGGCATCATCGCGACCGTGAAGGTCACCGGGATTCCGAAGGGCGAGCACGCCTTCCACATCCACGAGGTCGGCAAGTGCGAGCCGCCGTTCACCACCGCCGGAGCCCACTACAACCCGGCAGGCCACCAGCACGGGATCGAGAATCCGAAGGGGAAGCACGCGGGCGATCTCCCGAACCTCCACATCGAGAAGGAGGGCCCGCTCGAGGTCACCGTCTTCCTCGACGACGTGTCGTTCTCCGGGAAGAACCCGTTGTTCGACAAGGACGGGTCGGCGTTCGTGATCCATGCCGGCGCGGATGACTACAGCAGCGATCCCGCCGGCAACGCGGGCGGTCGCATCGCCTGCGGCGTCCTCACGAAGTAGCCGTTCGCCGGGCCGGCCGCCCTACGCCGGAGCGCACGGCGGTTGCCCTGCCGGGACGACACACCCCACCTTCCTTCGGGATGCTGTACCCGGGGGAAGCGTGGACGAGAAGCACCCGACAGAGTCACCGGGTCCGACGCTGAGCGAGCGCGAGCCGATCCAGGTCTCGAGATCGCAGGTCACCGTGAAAACGGCCGTGATCGTCTGCGCCGTCGTAGCCGGGGCGGTCGCCCTCGCCTGGCTCGTGGTCCACAGCAAGGTCACCATCGCCCTCACCGTGGCCGCCTCGTTGTTGGCCGTGGCGCTGAACCATCCGGTGGAGTGGCTTCAGCGGCACGGGTTCAAGCGGTGGCCGGCGATTGCGTCGGTCCTGTTCGGGGCCGTCCTCGTGCTCGCAGGCATCTTCGGCGCGATCATCCCTGCTGCGGTGTCACAGGTTCAGCAGATGATCCGGGGTGCGCCGGAAGCATACGAGCGCCTCCGCCACACCGGGGCGTTCCAATGGCTCGATGAGCGTGTGGACATCCAGCGCCGCGTCGAGCAGTTCGGCGGTGGGAAATCAGGGACTCTGCAACAGGCCTTCGATCCGGTGATCCAGGCGCTGACCGGTGTGGTGGGCGCGTTGGCCGCGGCAGTGACCATCCTCTTCCTCGTCATCTTCATGCTGGGCTACGGAGGTCGACTCATTTGCGGCTTCCTCGCCGAAGCGCTGCCGGTCCACCGTGAACGCTATGAGCGGGTGCTCGGGAACATCTACCGGACGGTGGGCGGGTACCTCTCGGGACTGGCGCTGATCGCGACGCTGAACGCCACGATGGCGACCACCGTTCTCGCCATCCTCCGCGTCCCCTTCTTCCTCCCGCTGGGGATCCTCAGCGGGATGGGCAGCCTGGTCCCTCTGGTGGGGATCACGGTCGCCGGGCTGATCATCACCGCCATCGCCCTCGCGTCGGGCGGACTTTGGGTGGGCATCGCCGTGGGCAGCTACGTCATCCTGTACCAGCAGTTCGAGAACCACGTCGTGGCCCCGGTCGTCTACCGGCGGACCGTGAAGCTGAATCCGCTGGTGACCCTGCTCGGGATCATCCTGCTCGCGGAGATCTTCGGCGTGGTCGGCGCCTTCCTCGCCGTCCCCACCATCGCGGTGGCGCAGATCGTCCTGCGCGAGCTGCTCATCCTGCGGCGAGAGCGGCTCGGCCTTCCCCTGGAGGGCTCCGTGGCGGAGCACGCCCGACGCCACGTCCGCTTCTGGCGCAAGCCGCGTCCGGCGTGACGCTCAGCGCCCGGAGCGCCTTCGGTCGAGCTCCGCCTCGAGCACCTGCTTCTCCAACTTCAGCCTCGCGAAGTTCGACATCAGCCCCTCCGGGGATGCGCCCGGAAGGGAGCGAAGCTGGGTCCGCAGGCTCTCGACGGTCCGAGTGACGTTCCCGATCTTCGCCTCGACCTCGGTATCCGACGAGAACAGCACCGAAAGGAACGTCGCCACATCGATTCGACCGTCGAACTCCTGCTCCAGACTCCTGAGCGACAGCCGCCTCACCGTGGGCGCATCGAGCGAGGCGCGCACGATGGCGGCGAGCTTGACCGCCGAGTCGATCAGCGCTTTCGACTGTGAGGCCTGGTTCACCCGGTCCATCTGCGCGACGAGCCGGGCCAGCAGAGGCTCCCGGACGCTGTAGGGCAGATTCGCCTGGCGCATCAGGAACGCGTCGATCCCGTCGCCTCCAGCCTGCTCCACCGCCTGCTGCAGCAGCGGGAGCAACTGCTGCTTCAGCACCTTGCGCACGTCGGCGACGTCGCCTCGTTGCGTCGCGGCAAGCGTGACCGCCTCTTCAATCCCCGCGACGATGTCCTCGGTCGAAAGCTGGCTGCGTGGGACGTACGCCCGCTCCCGCCACCGACCCGACGAGACCTCCGGCGCGATCGGGTTCAGGACGACGCTTTTCGAACCGACGACCGAGTCCTCGAACAGGTCCTCGTCGTGTGGATGCCCCGGGTGGGTCGGTTCATCTTCCCAGTCGCCCGGCCAGGCCTCCGGCTCGATGGGACCGGGATCGTCGGAGTCGACGGGCAAGGCCAGGCCGAGCTCGGTGGGTTCGTCGTCCGGGGGAGAGAGCTCAGAGTAGAGAGGTGGTTTGCGCGCCATCGATTCGATGTCATGTTCCTACGTCCCGATGCCCGTTGACCAGCGGCCGGATGAGGAGGCGCTCGCGCTGACCATTCCCGGCCACAAGCGAAAAGCGCTCGGCGCGTTCTACACCCCTGCCCCCCTGGTCGAGGTGGTGCTGGCGTCCGTGGCCCGGTGGATTCCGGCGGATCGTCCGGTCGCGGTGATCGACCCGGCGTGTGGCGCCGGGGCCTTCCTGAGCGCGGCGGCCCGTCACCTCCCGACCGCAGCTCTGTACGGCCTCGAGCTGACCGCCGAAGCGGCTGAGATGTGCCGCGGACGGCTCCCTCGCGCGGAGATCCTCGAAGGCGATGCCCTGCGCGGAGGGCTGGACGCGCTGTGTGCGCGCATCCCCGCCGGGCACTTCGAGCTGTGGGTGGGGAACCCGCCGTACAACGGCACCTCCAACGTGCTGCGCGACGCGGCGCTCTACCGGAGCCTGCGCGAGCTGCTCCCGGCGGACCTCCCGCGTGGACAGAGCCTGCGCGACGACTACGCCTTCTTCCTCCTCCTCGCGGCCCGGCGGATTCACCAACGCGGCGGAGCCCTGGCGTTCGTGACCTCCGCGACCCTCCTCGACGCCTATCTGTACGCGCCGGTGCGCCGCTTCCTGGTGGAGCGGCTGGCCCTGCGCGAAGTCATCGAGCTGGGCGCGGGCGTGTTCCGGGGCACCAGGGTCCGCACCGCCGTGACCGTCTGGACGCAACGCGCTTCACCCGCCGGCTCCGAACCGCGGCCCCGGTATCGACGCAGACGGGACACCCGCGACGCGTTCGGCCCGGACCAGCTCCTCGAGCCCGTCGAGTTCCCGCTCGAAGCACCGGAGCTGCTCCTCAGGCCGACGCCCCCCGACGCCGCGGCGCTCGAAGCGCGTTGGCGCGCCGACGGTGAGGCGCTGACCTCGCTCCTTCCGGTGAGCACGCCCGGGTTGAAGACCCGGTTCGACGAGCTGCTGGTCGACGATGATCCGGAGCGGCTGCTCGAACGGGTGCGCGCTTTCGTGGCGTGCACTCCGGAAGAGCTCGAACAGTTCGCCGACGCGTACGGGCTCGACCGCGACCTGCTGCCGAAGCTCAGGGCGCTGCGCGCGTTCACGCAGCTCCGCCCCGAGGACGTCACCCCCGACGCGATCCGCCCGTTCCATCGCTACGCGGGCGCGCGCCACCGCGGGACGATCCCCGAATCCGCCCAGGCCTTCTGCTACCTCGACCGGCAGCTCATCCCCCGCGGCGATCACCGGCTCCGGGGCGCGTGGGACCCCCACGCGTGCGACGTGAAGCTCGTCTTCAACGTGCGCGAGCTCCCCCTCAGCGCAGCGCTGCTGGATCGGCCCGGCTGCGTGCACGATCACCGGCACGCGCGCTTCGCGCCCCTGTACGTGCCCCGGCGCATCCTCGAGGAGGGCCCCGCCTCCGCGGGTCGCGGCGGCCTCGGCGAGGACGTTCCCAACCTCTCGCCCCGCGGACGTACCTGGGCGAGCGCGCTGGGCGGCCCACGCCCCCTCCTGGAGGCGCTGGTGCGCTTCATCAACTCCGCCGAGGTGCAGGACCGCTGGGCTCCGACCTTCGGCGCGTCGCGCGAGCTGCACGTCACCTTCGACGCGCTGCTTGCCCACGCAAAGCCGGGTCAGACGTAGCCGAACCGCCGGCGCAGGAACCACTCGCCGCCGAGCAGCGTCGCCAGCGCCAGCAGGTAGTACCAGCGGTCCCACAGCGGCTGGTCCTTGCTCCGGCCGACCTCGACCACCGGCGGATCGATCAACGGGAGGTCGGGAAGCCCCGAGCGCGGGAGCTGGAACGCGCGCCCGGAGGTCTCCTTCGCAAGGGCCTGCAGGAGATCCCCGCGCACCGAGGCATCCGACAGCTCCGGGCCCACCGCTCGCACCGCCACCGCGTCGTCTCCCTCACCCAGCGACTGCTCGCCGCGGGTCGCCGTCGCCTCGAGCTTGTAGGCGCCCGCCTTCACCGGCGGGAACTCGACGCGCACCACGCCGTCGCTCCCGGTCGTCCCGGTCTGGGTGGCGATCACCTGGCGATCCTCGATCGAGTGCAGCTCGACGACCACCTGGGCGCCATCCGCCGGGGCGTAATCCGGGAGCCGGGCCGTCACCAGAGCTGCGACCGGCTTTCCGGGCTCGACCTGCGGTGGATCCGCCGTCACCCTGAGCGTGGTGAGCTCCGGGTCCCGCACCAGCCATCGGAGCGCGTTGCTCCAGAAGCGGTCGTAGGAGCGCTCCGGCGCGCCGTCGACGTGAGAGGTGAACGACCAGTGCCAGCTGGCATCCGTGGCGAGCACCATGGATCGACCCCGGCCGTACTCCCACAGCGCGAGCAGCGGCGCGGGCCTGCCGTCGACGTTCTGGAGAGGGTGGTCGAGCAACACCGTCGCGCCCGGCTTCGCGCGCGTGAGGTTGGCGCCCGGGATCGCGGGCAACGC
>JBAWAM010000558.1:0-2329 GCA_049589315.1 Myxococcaceae bacterium | reverse complement strand
GCGCATACCTGAGGACTGTTTGGGCCCGGGCTCGAGGCTGGGGCAGACGACCCCTGTCGGCGCAGCTCACCCTGGCCACCCAGAATGCGCGGGTTCAGAGGAGGGGCCGCTTCCGGACCGGGTAGCTACGCGGCGCTCCCGCACGGGCACCGATCGTTCCGGCCCACCTTCGGCGCCTGCCGCACAACGGTCGCGCTCCTCTCCGTATGCTCGAGGTACTCGCGGCGCCTCCGTGCGGCCTCAACTTCTCGGGCTTCGGCGGAGCGTCCCTGCTCTTCGAGGCAATGGATGAGCCACCTTTCGGCGCGGTCGCGCACCCCGCCGTACTGCCACGGCTCCTTCGTGGCGAACTGCTCTGCACCAAGCCCGCTCCGCTCCCAGCGATCAATGCGGGCCACCCACTGATCTCTCGTTTCCCGTGGCATCCGCGTAACGCGACGCCAATCACCAGTGCGGACGGTGCTCACCGGACGGATACACTGCTTCAGCCAGTCACCGGCAATCCCATATTGGTCGTTGAGGAATGAGTCCTGGTATCACTCCCGGCCTTCCAGGCTGATCTAGAAACCGGGCGGCGCACAGAGACTGACTGCGGCGCGAAGCGGAGGCATGGAGATTCACCGGTTCGGGGCCCGTGGACACGCAACAAATTGGACACCGTCCGGGTTGGCGAACTCTCTGTCCTGCGATGACTAGGGGAGGGCGGCTGATGCGCAATATCGCCGCACGCTCCCAATGCTCAGCTTCGCCGCAGTGACACGAGCGCGCTTTCGCCGTCCGGGTCATTCAGGGGAGGGGACATGGGTGGACAAGGACGTGTACTGACAGCAGTGCTCTGGTTTGGTGTTGCGTCGGCGCTGATGCCGCTTGGTGCTGCAGTCGGGCAATCGGATTCGCAGAATGACTTCGAGGAACTGGAGGAGAGGATCAACCTGAGTGACTCGCCGGGAGTCTCGGACGAACACGACATGGCTGTGTCCGGAAACGACGTGTATGTCGTCTACCGGGACGTGAACCCGCCGACATTCGAAGGAGAAATCAAACTTCGCAAGAGTGAGGACCGTGGGCAGCACTTCGGCGATCCCGAGTCGATCAGTGACACTGACAGGCCCGTGAGTGAACCACACATCGCTGTGCAAACGGAGCGGGTCTACATCGTATGGCTCGAGACCCAGAGCGGGCCCCTCGAGACCACGATTCTCTTCCGCAGAAGTGAGAATGGCGCAGAGTCCTTCGATGATCCCGTGACCATCGACGTAGAAGGGGCCATCGTCACCAATCTCAAAATTGCAGCTGACGGGTGCGACGTCTACGTGGCCTGGAGCCAGTCCCCATCCGTCCGCTTCTCGGCCAGCCACAACTGCGGAAGGAGTTTCGATGAACCCACGGTCCTGAGTAACCAGCAGATCGGCATCACACAGATGATTGCCAGGGGCACGAACGTGTTCATCATTGGAGACAACGAGGCATCGGATCCAACTCCCGAGGTCTTCTTCATCCGGAGCACGAACGAGGGTCGCAGCTTCGAGTCAATCGTTAACCTCAGCCAGAGTTCTGGAGAGGCATCGCTGAACCCGCGCATGGCCGTGGAGGGGAACAAGGTCTACGTCGTCTGGGAAAAGTGTGACGATCTCGATGAAACCAACGTCTGCGACGTGCTGTTCCGCCGAAGCACGAACAACGGCGACAGTTTTGGACCTCGGGTCACCCTGAGCGACTCGGAGGGGCTTGCGCGCGCGCCTGATGTTGCCGCGGAGGGGGTCCGTGTCTACGTCGCCTGGCAGGACAACAGCCCAGGAAATTTCGACATCTTCCTGCAGGTGAGTTTTGACGAGGGCCAGCGCTTCCGCCGCGACCCGCAGAATCTGAGCGAAACCCCGGAGAGTTCCGTCGCAGTGAGGATCTCGGCGGAGAAGCAGTTCCTCCGGGTAGCGTGGGTAGAGGCCACGCCGGGCCTGTTGGGCTTGCCAGAGATCTTCTACCGGGCGAGCGACGACTCCGGGAAGAGCTCCAGCTTCGGCCCCGTGCTGAACTTGAGCGAGACCCCGGAAGGAGCCTCGATCCTTCCGCTGGTCCTCACGTCCATCGACGGGAAGAATGGATACGTGTCCTGGGTGGACGTGGACGACCAGGGCAACTCCGATGTGTTCTTCCGCAGCACGGAGGTCAAGGACTAGAACGACCGGTTCCCGCTCAAGGATCTCACTGCGATGAAGCAGTACATCGAATCGCAGCGCTGACGCTCGCCGCGGTCGGTCGGCCCCTGTTTCGCTCGCGGCCGTCCGCACCTATGTTCGGCCGCATGAAGCTCTACTACGCCCCTGCCACC
>JBAWAM010000557.1:0-1526 GCA_049589315.1 Myxococcaceae bacterium | reverse complement strand
GCGTCCGTCAGCGCAGCTCCCATTGCCGCGCCGCATCGGCCGCCGCCCCCATCTCCTCCGCAGGCACTGCGCATACCGACGCCCGAGACGGTCGAGATCGCTCTGCCGAATCCAGCAGAGGCCACGCCGAACGCTGGAAACGGGGACGAGGTCCACGCGCGCCCGGCGCCGCTGTGGCGTCGCGCACTGGCGACCCTGATCGACGGCGCGATCCTGGGCTCGGTGGTCAGCGGGTATCTCTGGATTGCGGCGGCGATCGTCGGCACGCCGCCGGGGGCGTCGGAGGCCTCGGGGCTCGACGCGCTGGTGACTGCGATCAAGTCCTCGGGCGCGGTGCTGGTGCCGGGGGCGATCCTGACCGTCGTCATCGCCGCTGCCTACGCGGCCGTGTTCGCCCTGCTGTGGGGCGGGCGCACGCCTGGCCGGGCGGCGCTCGGGCTGCGGCTCGTCGATGCTTCGGGAGCACCTCCCGGACCCGTCCGCGCGGTCGTCCGCGCCATCCTCTCGGTGGTATCGTTCTCTGCCCTGCTCGCGGGCTTCTGGGTGGCGCTCTTCGATCGCCGCGGCCAGACACTCCACGACAAGCTCACCTCGACCTTCGTCGTGCGAATGTCGTAGCAGGCATCCAGGCACGTCCTGCTGTCGCAGTCGTTGTTCCAGCCGTGAACCGCCGTAAGATGCGCCGATCCAATGCCGGCACGCCTTGCCCAACACCTCGTCGAGCGAGGACTCCTCTCCGCGGAGACGGTGGAAGCCGCCCAACGGCATCGGGCAACCCATGGTGGCGCTCTGGACACGGCCCTGCTCGAGTTGGGCGGAGTTGCGGAACCGGGCATGCTCCAGGCGCTGGCGGACGTGTCGGCGCTGAAACCGGTGAACCTCGCCGACTTCGAGCCCAACCCGGAGATGGCCCGGTTCATCCCGGCCAACGTCGCCCAGCGCCTCGGCGCGGTTCCGCTCTCCGAGGACGGGGGAACGCTCCACATCGCGTGCACCTATCCGCCGCCCATGCGCGATCTCCAGGACGTCTCCGTCCTCCTCGGGCGAAAGCTCGAGCTGTGGATCGCCATCGAGGCCCGCGTCCAGGAGTGGATCTCCTCGGTCTACAGCACGCCGCTGCAGCCGAGGTTCGGCGTCCTGCTGGCTTCACTGGACCCGACACATCCCTTGCCTGCCCCGCCGCCGGTGAAGCAACCCGCGCCGGTCCCTGTCCCACTCCAGCCCGGCGGGGCCCCGGTGAAGGAGGACGTCACGCTCGAAGACGCGCTCACCCGCGACATGGTCGAGCAGATCGCGCGCGCGATCGCCGAGGAGCCGATCCTCCTCGAGGTCCGCAAGAAGGCGGAACCGCCCCCGGCGTGGGCCCGCGAGGAGACGGTCACGCTCGCCCCCGAGCACGTCCGCCAACTCCGCGAGTCGGTCGCGGCGAAGGGCCGTGAGCAGACGGTCCAGATCGACGCGGAGCGGGCCCGCGCCCTGCGCGAAGCCGCCGCGCTCCCGTCGCCTGGCGCCCCTCGGCGCTCGCC
>JBAWAM010000556.1:0-1675 GCA_049589315.1 Myxococcaceae bacterium | reverse complement strand
GCGGATTCTCAGAGCTGCGCGAGATGCGCTGGCTCGCCGCCTGCCTCTGGTACCCCGATGCGGTGCTGAGCCACCGCACTGCGGCCGCGATCCATGAGTTCGACGGCCTCGATGAGATCGATGACGTGGAACTGAGCGCGCCACGCGGGAGAGGCAGCTGCCCCGACGGAGTACGCCTCTACAAGACGGGGGCACTACCGGATGAAGACCGCAGGGTCGTGCGCGGGCTTGCTGTGACCAGCAAGGCGCGAACGCTCTTCGATCTGGCCGCCGTCATCGAGGAGGAACAGCTGGCGTATGCACTCGAAGCGGCGAGAAAGCACGATGCCGTCCCGCTGGACTGGGTGAGGCGTCGACTCCACCAACTCCGAAAACAGGGGCGCGCCGGGGTCGAAGTGCTGCAGCGAGTGGTCGACGACTGCGAACTGCGAGGCGTCCGACTCCAGAGCGCACTCGAGGTCCGCTTCTGGCGCCGGGTTCGTGACGCCGGACTCCCCCTCCCCCTGTGCCAACTCCCGTTCGGCTTCGACGACGGGCAGCCCGGCTGGATCGACTTCGCATGGCCAGCCGCGAAGCTCGCAGTGGAAACGCGCGGCGCGCAGTTCCACGCAGCCGTAGAGGCATTCGAATTCAACAGCCGCCGCACGGCCCGGCTCACGGCGGAGGGATGGAGCGTCATGCCGATCACCTGGAGCATGCTGGTGGAGAACGAAGCGCGCGTGATGCGCCAGGTCGAAGCCGCGCTCCGGTTCCGGGGCGCGCTACCGCCGATCCAATTCGAGCTTCTGTGAACCAGATACGGCGGCCGGACCAACTGCCGTCCCCGCTATCTTGAGTGCAATTCGAGCAGCTCCTTGAGCCGACGGACTGCCTGCCTGGAAGTGATGAAGCCCGAACCGACCCGGCCATACATCTCCGCGTACTCGTCACGGACGACCTTCGTGAGCACCCGTTCCCAGATGTCCCGATGCAATGCGACGCGCGGCTCGAGCTTATCGAGGATCTCCCGTTCTACGGGTCCGGACTCGTGACCATCGAGTGGGTACCTTGGGTAGAACGACTCGTACGTGGCCTCGAACTCCCAGAACGTAAGCTCCCCGTCGACGCACCGGTGAACGAGCCTGTCGTGGTCATCCAGCGCTCGCAGGAACTCGTCCTCCGCTGCGGTCCGAGAGCGCTCTGTCATGACGCCAGCTCGTCTGCGGGGGGCCGAGCCAAATCGGTTCCCGAAAACCCGTGACACGCGTGCGCTCCCTCGGAGGCACTGAGCCTTTGGACTTTCGGGAACGTCCGTGGCGGACGGAGATCCGGGAGGCTACTCCGGGAAGAACATCGTCTCGCGCGACGCGACGAAGCGCTGGATCGCGGCGGCGGTCGTCGCGTCGAGGTTCACGAACTGGATGCCCACGCCGGGGAAGATGTCCGGGGTGTTGTCGTTGATTTCGCGGGTCCAGCGCACGACCCCGCGCACGCTGAGCTTCTCCCCTCCGCCCAGGCTGAAGTTGAGGTCGACCTCGGTGCCAAGCTCCACCGTCTGCACCGTGGCGATGAACAGCCCGCCCTCGCTGATGTTGGTGGAGAAGCCGGTGAAGAAGTTCGACTCGCTGTGGAGGTCCACCGCGGCCTGCATCCGCACGCGCGGCTGCGCGCGACGGGGCTGGGCGTTCTTCGACGT
>JBAWAM010000555.1:0-7632 GCA_049589315.1 Myxococcaceae bacterium | reverse complement strand
CATCCAGGGCAACGCTGCGATCGCGGCGGTGAAGCTCCCCGACCGGAAGCCCCCGCCGAAATTGACCTTGGCCCCTGCGCCACGGTCCGCTCCTCCGCGCAAGCCGGCGCTGCATGTGCTGATCGCGTGCGCCATCCTGCTCGGTGGCGCCGCGATGGCCGGGATCATCCTGTTGAACGGCGGAGGCCGGGTGGAGGTGCACAACCTCGGCGCGAGCGAGGCGCTGTACGTCAACGGCGTCCGGGTGGACCCCTCCGATCTCCGGGCGAAGAGCGAATCGCTGATGGTCGCGGTGGCGAGGGAGGGGCGGTTGACCCGATTCGGCACCGCCCACAGCGAGCACGGCATCGACGCCCGGGCGCTGGTCGACATCGGGCCGGGCGGGGATGGGAAGTCCACGTCCACCGAGGCGTTCCTGGAGGTGAACTCGAATCCGCCCGGGTGCGCGGTCGAGGTCTCCGGTGAGGTCCGGGCCGGCGTGACGCCGCTGAAGACGACGATCGTCGCCGGACGCGAACACGAGGTGTCGGTGACCTGCCCGAGCCTCCCCGCCTGGCGGGGCTGGATCGCTGGAATCCCCGGACAGCGGATCGAACTGCTGACGGTCGTCGAGCCCTGATGGCGGACGTCGACCGCTCCTCCCGGGACACGGTCGCCGTGCTGGCGCCGGAGAAGAACGTCCGCCGGCAGATCGCCCGGGCCTTGTACGCGGGGTGCGTCGACCTCCGCATCGTCCAGCGCGTGTCGCACGTGCAGAGGCTGGAGTCGCCGAATGGCGTGCGGGTCATCGTGCTCGACGCTCACTCGCTGCCCCTCTCGCAGGTCCGCGAAGGCGTCCAGGTGGCGCGGCGGACTGGAGCGCACGTGGTCGCGCTGTGCAGCGGCGAGGACCGCGGCGTGCTGTCGCAGGTGCTCGAGACGATGAAGGTGGAGAACGTCGTCGCCCTGCACACCTCGCCGCGGGCCCTGCACCCGATCGTCGACGAGCAGGAGCTGCGGGTGACCTGTCAGAAGCTCCTGCGCGACGACATCTTCGGGATCGAGAAGTACCTCGGCGGGTGGGGAAACGAGGTGTACTCCTTCACGGTCCGGTCGGCCGACGACCGCCGCGACGCCCTGACCGAATTCGAAGGCTTCCTCACCGATCTCGAGTGCCTCCCACGGCTCGTGCCGGAGATCGTCGCGGCCGCGGACGACGTCTGCTACTTCACCGCGGCCTGTTCGCGCGGCGACGGCGGGTCGAAGGTGCGGGCCCCTCCCCAGGCACTGGCCTTCGGGTGCGACGGTCAGCGCCTGGTGTTCTCGGTGTCGCAGGCCTCGGGTTCGGAGCTGCCCCGGACGATGCACGCGCAGCTGTGCCGCGCCATGATCGGCCGGCGCGCGGACCACGAGCCCGAGTCCGGCTCTGTCGCGGTCGCGACCGCGCTCAAGCGCGTCCACCAGCTCGTCGCCAACCTGCAGCCCGGGAACAGGCTGGAGCTGGTCGCGGGCTGGTACCTGCGCGTCGCTTCGGCGAACGAGTTTCGCCAGACCACCCGTTCGCTCAACGTGTTCGAGCTCCCCTCTCCCCGGACGGGCAGAGGGGCAGGGTGAGGGGGCCCTGACCGGCTTCAGGCAGCGCGGGCGGTCCTGACGGCGAGCTCGTCGCGGCTGCGGAGGGTGAGGTGCGCGACCTCCGACGGGACCCCCAGCCGGACCGGGACGCTCGCGCCCAGCCCCCGGTTCACGTACAGCACCGCGCCGTCCACTTCGAAGAACCCGGCGAGGTACTTCACGCCGAGGCGGCGCGACACGTAGGGGGTGAACCCGCGCAGGTAGATCTGCCCGCCGTGGGTGTGACCGGAGAGGACCAGGGCCGGGCGATACGGCGCCAGGGTGTCGGCGAAGCCGGGATCGTGGGCCAGCACCACCCGGGTCGAGTCTGCAGGCACTCCGGAGAACGCCTGCTCCGGGTCGTCGTGTCCGGTGACCGAGTCGTCCACGCCGACCAGGTGGACGAGGGCGCCCCGGACATTCACCGCCCGGTGCTCGTTGACCAGCACGTCGACCCCGGCGCGCTCCAGCGCGTTCCGGACCTGGCCGGCGCCGCTCCAGTGGTCGTGGTTGCCCAGGGTGGCGAAGGTCGGCGCCCGGAGGTGGCGGAACGCCTCGGTCAGCATCGGGGCCGGGCGCGGCGAGAAGCACACGTAGTCCCCGGTGAGCAGGACCAGATCCGGCTGGAGCGCGTCGACCATCTCGACTGCCCGGTGGAGCGCGCGAGGGCGCACGCCGGTACGGACGTGGATGTCGGAGACGTGGACGATCCGGAGGCCCTCGAGCGACGGATGGATTCGCGCGGAGGTGACCTCATGGCGGATCAGCAGGGGACGAAGCCGGGAACGGGGTGATGCCATTGCCGGGACTTGAACCGTGCCGCGTTGGCAGCATTCCCGGCGCGGTGTCGCGCCTCACCCGGAACAAGGCCGGGGTGCAGGCGACTAGACGCCGCTGACCATCTTCGCTTCGGCGCGGTTCCGGCCGCCCCGCTTGGCGCGATAGAGGTACATGTCCGCCGAGGCGATCAGGTCCTCCGGCTGGACGAAGTCGGACTCGAGCAGCGTCGCCACGCCCAGGCTGATGGTGACGCGGATGGGCGTCCCGTTGAAGTTGAACTCGGTCATCTCGACCGCGCGCCGGCAGCGCTCTGCGCAGATGAACGCCTGGTCCTCGCCCGTCTCCCGGAGCATCAGCGCGAACTCCTCGCCGCCGTAGCGGGCGAAGACGTCTTCGGTGCGGATGGTCTCGCTGATGCGCTGGGCGACGCGCACGAGCACGTAGTCCCCGGCCTGGTGTCCCCAGGTGTCGTTGATCCGCTTGAAGTGGTCGATGTCGAACATGACCAGCGAGAGCGCTACCTGGTGCCGCAGGCAGTAGGCGAACTCCTTGCGGAGCGTGTCGAGGAAGTACTTCTTGTTGAAGATCCGCGTGAGCCCGTCGCGCGTCGCCGATTCGTAGATGCTCTTCTGGTACTGCGCTTCGAGCTGGTCCTGGAGGGAGAACTTGAGGACCGTGTTCGACCCGATCTGGATCTTGTCGCCGTCGGTCAGGTTCGCGAGGTCCACCCGGGCACCGTTGTGGTAGGTGCCGTTGGTAGAGCCGAGATCGACGAGCTGGAACAGACCGTTCTGGTCGACGCAGATCTTGGCGTGCTTGCGGCTGATCCCGTCGTCCTCGACCTGGAAGTGGGCGTCCGCCGAGCGCCCAAGCACGTTCTCGGGCTTGTCGAGCTTGTACATCCGCCCGATGCCCGCGGGACTCTTGGCGCTGAGCACGATGAGGTAGGCGCTTTGCTGCTTCGGCGCCTTCTTCAGCAGGTCAGCGATGGAGTGGACTGTTGTCTTCTCCTCTTCCATCGTCGCCTCACATCTTAGAGGGGCTGTTCCGGGGGCCGCAAGCGCGCGGAGGAGCCCGGCTGTACCCGGGGCTCACCCCCCGCCGAAGGTGAGTTCTCCGGCGAGGGGGCGCAGCATGTAGTCGCGTACCGCCTCCACGCGGTCGTGGTAGGCAAGCGCCTGCATCAGCTTCACCAGGGCGGCCGAGGGGGTCATGTCTCCCCCGCTGATCGCCCCGTGCTTCAGGGCGAAGGCGCCAGACTCGTAGAGGGTGAGGTCGCACCCGTTCCGGTGCGCCTGGCTCACCACGACGATCGGGATGTTTCGCCTTTCGGCCTCGACGAACAGCGGGGCGAGCGAGCGGCCCAGTCCGCCGTCGGTGGGGAAGGTGCCCGCACCGTAGGCTTCGACCACCAGGCCCCGGAGGTGCGGGAGCAGCGACAGCGGGAGCGCGGGGTCCATCCCGGGAAACACCTTGAGGAGGAACACCCTCGGGTCGAGCTTCTCGCGCAGGCGGAAGCGCCCCTTCGGCTGGAGCCCCTTCTCGAAGCGGGCCTCGACCCCGAGCACCCCGAGCACCGGGAGGTTGGGGCTCTCGAAGGCGTCGTATTCGGAGACCTTCACCTTGCGCACGCGGTTGCCGCGGAAGAGGCGGGAGTCGAAGCACACCGTGACCTCCCGCGGGCCGCGCAGCGCGGAGATCACCGCGTCAATCAGGTTCAGCCGCGCGTCAGAGCGGATCTCGCCGAGCGGCCGCTGCGAGCCGGTGAGCACGACCGCCTTCGGGAGCCCCTGGAGCATGAAGGAGAGGGCGCTGGCGGTGAAGGCCAGGGTGTCGGTCCCGTGGGTGACCACCGCGCCGTCGAACGAGGGGAGCCGCGCGTGCAGGTGCGCTGCCATCCGGCTCCACAGCTCCGGCTGCATCTCCGCCGAGTCCACGTTGCAGAACAGGTCGAACTCGATGTCTGCCAGATCGAACAGCTCCGGAGCGCGGCGCTTGAGGGTGCGGGAGAACGAGGCGGGTTTGAGCGCCGAGGGACGACTTCCGGCCATTCCAAGGGTTCCGCCCGTGTGTAGCAGGAGAATTCGAGGCATTCGGCCCCGTGCATACTCCGGCCGCGTTCCTTTACAAGCCCCGGGTGCGTCGATAGAAACACCGCACTTTATGACCCCATCGACGCAGTTCCTGATGGCCGCCGTCGTGCTCGCCCTGACCTGCGCTGCGTGTGATCGCAGCGGAGCCGGCGCCAAGGCTCCGAAGCCGTCCGCCCTGGCCTCCCAGGACGCAGGCGCCCAGGCGCCCTCCGCGCCGAAGACGACGAAGGCGCCGGCCGCCGCGGCGACGGGGTTGGATGTGCCGGGGATGGACTTCTCCTCGCTGCCGCCTTCGGCGCAGCAGGAGCTGAAGGCCGTCTTCTCCGACGAGTTCTGCTACTGCGGCTGTCCCCACACCCTGGGGGCGTGCCTCCGGGAGCACACCACGTGCAGGCACGCGAAGCGCATGGCGAACCTCGCCGCCGCCGAAGCCGCTGTGGGCGTGCCCTCGACCGAGATCATCGTCCTGCTCTCGAAGTACTACCTGTCCTTCAGCGAAGCCCGCGTGAAGTTCGAGCCCGATCCGCGCATGTGCATGGGCGCGGAGAACGCGAAGGTGACGTTGGTCGAATTCTCGGACTTCGAGTGCCCGTACTGCGGCGCGGCCCGACCCCTCCTCGAGCGCTTCGCGAAGGGGAACCCCGACGCGCGCCTCTGCTTCGCGCCGTTCCCGCTCCAGGGGCACCCCAACGCGCTGCCCGCCGCGCAGGCGGCGCTGTTCGCCCGCGAGAAGGGAAAGTTCTGGGAGCTGCACGACGCGCTGTTCGAGAACCAGCTCGTGCTCAGCCGGGAGAAGATCGTCGAGCTCGGCGGGAAGGTCGGCCTGAACAAGGTTGAGCTGGCAAAGGCGATCGACTCGGGCGCGTACCTCGAGGAGCTCCAGCGGATGAAGGAGCTGGGCCACACCGCCGGGGTCGAAGCCACCCCCACCGTCTACGTCAACGGTCGCAAGCTGGTACTCCCGCTCGGCCCGGAGACGCTTCGGCACACGGTCGAAGACGAGCTGGAGTGGTCTGCCAACGGCGGCGCCTGGGCAAAGGACTGAGGGACCATGACTCCGCGGTTTCGGCTCGAGCGGGGACGCCTGTCGCCTCAGGACGACGAGGCGCGCGCGGAATTGGCGAACCGATCGGGTGAGTACCTGCTCATGCCGACGGTGCCGGACCTCTTGTGTCTGTTCCGGACCGAGCCCACGGGAGCGCCCGGGCCTTCTCCGAGGGTCGTCCTCGCCGGCGACGCCAGCGGGTTCGCGCTCGCGGACCTGATCGCCTACCTGGGGCAGTCCCGCTGGACTGGAGCGATCCGGGTGCACGCCCCCTCCGGTCAGCGGACGATCTCGCTGAAGGACGGGGAGCTGAAGGGGGCGAATTCGGACAACCCGGCCGACCGCCTGGGCGAGGTGATGGTCCGGATGGGCTTCGTCACCCGCGAGCAGCTCGAGCAGACGTTGCAGGACAACCCGCCTTCCCGGCTGGGGCGCGCGCTGGTGGAGAAGGGCATCGTCCAGGCGCACGACGTCTGGAACTGCGTCACCGAGCAGGTGAGCGAGATCTTCCAGGAGATCGTCCTCTGCCGGGACGGGGTGTTCTTCCTGCTCGACCAGGTGCCCGAAGAGAAGTCGGCGCAGAACGTCCAGCTCTCGCTGCAGAGCCTGCTGATGGATTCGTTCCGCAAGGTCGACGAGCTGGCGCACTTCCGGAAGCGGATTCCGCACGGGCGGATACACGTGGTGCCCCGGCGGGGCGCGGACGGAAAGCTCGAGCCCGACGAGGATCGCGTGCTCGCGCTGGTGGATGGAAAGCGGACGGTGCTGGAGCTCGGCGCGGCGGCGCGGCTCGTCGAGTTCGACGTGACGAGGATCGTCTACCGGCTCCTCGAAGGTGGTTACGTGAAGCTGTCCGAGCAGCCCGTCGCTCCGGACAGCGCGCAGGAAGCTGCGCCCCCGGCCGCGGCCACCCCGGTCGCGCCCCGGACCACGCCGGCGCGGGATCCGGCGGTGGTGATCCGCATCTACAACCAGGTCTTCGGCGAGATCCGCACCGAGGTGGCGAAGCAGGAGATGGCGCGCGAGCTCATCGCGGCAGCGAACGCGGCGCTCTCCGGACGCGCGTTGTCGCAGTCGCCGGTGCTCGAAGGGATCCGCTTCGACCCCGGAGGGGCGCTCCCCGAGAAGGAGCTGCTCGAGAAGTACCAGCGCCTCGAAGGAACGCTCGGGTCGGAGCCGGTCGCGGCGCTGCGCGCGGCGTTGTCGGACGTGATGTTCTTCCTGCTCTTCCAGGCCGGAGAACTCCTCGAGTCGCGGCAGGACGAGCTGCTGGCGCGGCGGGTGAAGGAGCTCCTCGCGCCCCTGGACGCGGCATCATGAGCGGCGGCCGCGAGTGGCCGCTGGTGACGGCGGACGTCCTCCCCGCGGGCGGCCTGATCAAGGCGACGCCCGAAGACTTCATCGTGGAGGAGGTTCCCGCCTACGAGCCTTCGGGCGAGGGCGACCACCTGTACCTGTGGGTCGAGAAGCGCGGCCGGGACACCGCGGAGGTGGCGCGCCTGCTCGCGCGCGCCGGCGGGGTTCCGGAGCGCGAGGTCGGCTACGCCGGGATGAAGGATCGACAGGGGATCACCCGGCAGTGGTTCTCGCTGCCGGCGATCGCCGAACCGAAGCTGGCCGACTTCGCCGCGGAGAACGTGCAGGTCCTCGAGCGGAAGCGGCATCGGAACAAGCTCCGCACCGGACACCTTCGAGGGAACCGCTTCCGGATCCGGGTGCGTGACGTGAAGGACGCAGGCGCGGCGCTGGCGGCGTTCGAGCGGCTGCAGAGCAGCGGCGTTCCGAACTACTTCGGAGAGCAGCGCTTCGGGCGCGAGGACGACAACGCGGCCCTGGGGCGGAAGCTCCTGCGCGGGGAGCGCCTCGAGCGGGCCCCAACGCCGTTCCAG
This sequence comes from Myxococcaceae bacterium, assembly GCA_049589315.1. GTDB lineage: Bacteria > Myxococcota > Myxococcia > Myxococcales > Myxococcaceae > JBAWAM01. Next base: position 232 of record JBAWAM010000555.1, on the reverse strand, counting down.
CGCCGGTTGTACCTGAGCGCCTGGCAGTCGCTGCTGTTCAACCGGGCGCTGGCGCAGCGCATCGAGGAAGGGACCCTGGGGCGCGCACTTCCAGGGGACGTGTTGCGGAAGGCGGACACTGGCGGCCTGTTCGTGTGCGAGGACCCGGTGGTCGATCAGCCGCGCGTGGACCGGTTCGAAGTGAGCCCGGCCGGGCCGCTGCTCGGGCCGAAGATGCCGAAGGCCGCAGGCG
>JBAWAM010000554.1:0-1788 GCA_049589315.1 Myxococcaceae bacterium | reverse complement strand
CCGGAGCCCGTCCCGGTCGAGCCCGAGCCTCTCCCCGCGGCCGAACCGGAGAGGAAGCCCGTCGTGACCGCCCGCACGCCGCCTCCGGTCGCCTCTGCGCCCGACGTCCTCCCACCTCCACCCGCTCCGTCCGCGCCCGGGATCCCCTTGTCTGACCTCGCCGTCCCGGACTTTGGCGCCTCACCCGCGGAGGAGACCGCGCAGAAGGCCCGGCTCCCCGAGCGCGCCACGCGCCGAGGGCTTCCGACCACGGCCGAAGCGCTCTTCCTCCGGCGCGCCGAAGAGGCCCTGCGCAGTGGAAGATGCGGCAGCTACCTGCTGGGCCTGGGCGACATCACCGAGACCTCCGAAGATCGGAGCTCCCGCGAAACCGCTCGCATCCTCCGGGCACGCTGCTTCGACGACAGGCTGGACCCGGTGAAGGCCGAAGCCGAGTACCGCAAATACCTCGACCGGCACCCCACGGGTCGCTTCGCGGACGAGGCGCGCAAGGCTCTTACGCGGTGAGTCATTGGAACGGAAAAATTCGCCGGGATGACACATTCCGGGGGGCCCCGGTTTGAGGCGGGTGTAGAGAACGGTCTATCTTGCCCGCCCTTCTCTGCGAGACCTCCTGCCTTGTCCGAAGTCATCCTCAGCGGAATCAAGAAGGCCTTCGGCGATAACCTGATCGTCAAGGGCGTCGACCTCCACATCCGTGCCGGCGAGTTCCTCGTCATGCTCGGCCCGTCGGGTTGCGGGAAGACGACGCTGCTGCGCCTCATCGCGGGTCTCGAGCAGATCGACGAAGGCGAGCTGCGCATCGACGGCCGGCGCATGAACGACGTGCCGCCTCGCGACCGGGACACCGCGATGGTGTTCCAGTCGTACGCGCTCTACCCGCATATGACAGTCCGGGAGAACATGGCGTTCGGCCTGACGCTCCGGAAAATGGAGAAGTCGGAGATCGATCGGCGGGTGAAGGAGGCGGCGGAGCTGCTCGAGCTGTCGCACCTGCTCGACCGAAAGCCGAAGCAGCTCTCCGGAGGGCAGCGCCAGCGCGTCGCCATGGGCCGCGCCATCGTCCGCCAGCCGAGCATCTTCCTCTTCGACGAGCCGCTGTCGAACCTGGACACCGCGCTCCGGGTGCAGATGCGCGGGGAGCTGGCGCGGCTGCACCGTCGGCTCGAGGCGACGATGATCTACGTCACCCACGACCAGGTGGAGGCGATGACGCTGGCCACCCGCGTGGCCGTATTCAACGGGGGCTTCCTCCAACAATGCGGTCACCCGCTGGAGCTGTACAACCGGCCGGCGAACCGCTTCGTGGCGGGGTTCCTCGGCTCGCCGTCGATGAACTTCCTGACCGTCCGACGCCAGGGCGGCCAGCTCGTCGGCAACGGGTTCACCCTGCCCTCCCCGAGCGACCTCGACGAAGGCGGCGAGATGTTGCTGGGCGTCCGCCCGCAGGATCTCCGGATCTCCGCCGGACGCGGCCTCCTGACGGGAGAGGTCGAAGCGGTAGAGCGGCTCGGCTTCGATGGATTCGCCTTCCTCCGCACCCATGCAGGACCGCTGGCGGCGCGGTTCGACCGCGGTGTGTCGGTGAACGTTGGCGATCACGTCCACGTCGAGCCCGACGGCGACATCGTGCACGTGTTCTCGGCAGATGGTTCACGTGCGCTCCGTCACCCTGAGGAGCTTCGCGCCCTCGAGGTCGCGTCGTGATCGATCGGTGTCGCGCCTTCGCGCAGGTCCTCGCGGCCGCGTGGGTGCTGGCGTTCGCGGCGTCCGCGAACGCAGCCCCGC
>JBAWAM010000553.1:0-13582 GCA_049589315.1 Myxococcaceae bacterium | reverse complement strand
CAGCCCCTCCTCCGCGATGCGATCGATGTTCGGGGTGCGGTAGCCCATCATCCCCCGGTTGAAGAAGCTGGTGTTCCACAGGCCGATGTCGTCGCCCCACAAAACGAGGATGTTGGGGGTCTTCTGGTTGCGCTTCATTCGGGGCGTCTCCGGGAGTGAGCGGAATTCTGCGAAGGTGGGCACGCACTTCTGCGGAGCCACTGTCGCCGTGACGCGAGGAGGGTTCGCTTCGGAACGGCTTCAGCCAGGCGTGCGGAGGCTGAGCACCATGTTTGCGATGGCCAGCCCCCCCAGCAGAAGAAGCAGGCATGCGGTGATGAGGGTCAGCGACACCGGGTAACGGCTCTCGCCGTGGATCAGTCCTTCCTTGATCATCCTGGTGCGCTCGGCGCGCAGTCCGAGCATGTACCTGGCGTGGCTGACGATGCCGAGCGCCAGCAGGGTGATTCCCAGGGCGACCAGGGCGAGCCCGAAATCTCGCGGCGCCCGGCTCTCGGTCGCCAGCAGATTGCTGCTCTTCAATTGGTTGAAGAAGTGGAAGATCGTGAAGCCGAAGCCGATCAGCGACAGCGCCGTTCGAATGATCGACATCAGCGTACGGTCGGCGCTCAGCCGCGTGCGCTGGAAGGACATCCCGGTGCGTCGGGATGACAGGTCAGTCGAGACATCGTGGACGGTCGAGTCGCTGCTGCCGCGCTTCGAGTTCGACATGTTGTAGCTCGCCCTGAATGAAATGTTCGGAGGTTCCGCCCGAACCGCAAACGCCCGCGTGCTGGCCGGCGTGCCCCTGGCGCTTTGCTCCTCAGCGCATCTCCCGAAGCAGTTCCTCCAACTCGACATGGCTGACCCTGAGGAATCCCATCCGGGGGCTGTCCAGATCCGAGATCAGCAAGATGACCAGAGAGAGACTGAGGACGACCGAGGCGAGCGCCAGTGCGCGGCGGGATCCTGTCAGGCCGTTCAGATAGCCCTCTGTGCCGAGGGCCAGCGCCGTCAGGGTGAAGAGGACCAGCCAGATGGGCTGCGGAATGCGACTGAAGAGACCGGTGCCCACCCGCCGCGTCCCCACCTCGAAGACATGGTTGAGCGATTCGACCACGAGGGGGACGAGGGTCGAGTGAGGGTCGGCCGCGGCGGCGGAGGACACGTGCCCCCAGAGCTCCTTTCGGAGCTCATGGGCCCGCCTCACACTCCGTCCAATCAGCAAGGTGCGGTCCGCCTCCTGCCGGGCCTCGACGTACTCCCGGAGCAGCGCCCGGGTCTGGTCCTGCTGCGGTTGCGGGAGGAGCGTCGCCCGCAACCAGGCAGTCCTCACGGCATTGGCTTCTTCGAGCGCGAGTTGCCGTCGCGCCTGGTGCTGGGCCGCGGCCATGTTGAAGGTGAAGGCGAGCAGGAACGCGAGGAGCGCCATGGCGGCGCCCACCATCGATCGCACCGGCGCTTCCGGCTCGCTCTCCGCGGCGCGCCGCCGCACCCAGCGGCCGATCCGGTAACCGACCTCCGCCGCGATCATGCACACCACCAGGGTGGCGATGCCCACCTGCCACAGCGGTGTCGCCGCAAAACGCTCCGGCAACTCCCGGGTCAAGGACGGATCGTAGAACTCGCGAAAGGCCTGAGCCAGGAGTGGCGCCGTCACCGGGGCGGCCATGACAGGGCTCCCGTCAGGGCGCGGCGGCGATCCTGCCCTGTCCCAGGGGGACGCGGGTCACGTCGTCTCTCCACGTGGTGGATGCAGTTGCCGAACACGCGGTGCTTCGCCTCCTGGCCGCAAGGTGTGCATGGTCGAGGCTGTGGCGCGCGATTCGTGCGATTGAACTCCGCTGAGGTGTACGTTTTCAGCCAAAGGGACCGCGAGATCGCTTCGACCTTCGAGCCCGAGGCTTCGCACCGCCGCGGTGAATGGCCCACGACGTCAGCGCGCTCGCTTCCCGGCGGAGGGCTTCTTCCCGGCGCTCTTCTCCTTGACCGGAGCGGCCTTCGTCTTCGAGGGCGCCGCCCTGGCCTTCGCGTCCATCGCCTTTCGGGCCGCGGTCTTCTCGCCTCTGCGCAGCGCGAGCATGGCCGCGATCGCCTCCGGCGCGTACCATGACGTGCAGCCCTTCGGAACGGGCCGCGGGTCCCACCGGCCCAGGCGCTCACCGATGGCGATGGCCTCCGCGGTGTACGCGGGCAAGTGGAGGCCGATCCAGACGAGGCAGTAGTTGATGCCTTCCTTCACCCGGTACGGAGCGGACGGCAGCTCACGCTCGATGCGCGCGAGCGTCGCGCCGACGTCGAGGTCCTTCGCGAACCCGCGCGCGATTCGCCCGGCGAGGATCTTCCACCCGGCGCGGCGAGGGAGCTCCTTTCTGCCGTCCATCCACCTTGCTTGAAGGCCCTCCGCGACGGGTGCATGCACGAGCACGCGTCCGACGAGCTCGTCGACCAGGGTCGGGTTGGAGAGCGGTTCGAGGAGCGCGCGCGCCTCCTTCTCGGTGAGCGCCGCGGGATCGAGCAGCATGCACGCGAGGATGCGGGCCTCGTGGTTGCCCGTTGCCCACAGCTCCAGGCCGAGTGGGTGGTTCGTCCCGAGCGCCCCCGCGAGGGCACGGATCTTTCCGAGCAGAACGCCGAAGACGTTGTCGCCCGCACCGTCGCGCACGTAGCGCTGACGCACCTTCTCGTCGCCCTGATCCTCGAGCTGCTTCATCACCTGGGACAGCGTCATCGGTTTCGGCATGCGAGTCTCCTCGAGCGACGTCGTTCAGGCGATCGCCCTGGCGGTCACGCTCGCTTTCACGGCGGACACAAGCAAGACGATAGACCAGGCCTGGGCTCACAAAACTGAGGGGTGCGACCGCGCCGTCGCGCTGCTTCATCCCCAGCGCCGAGGCCACGTTCTGTCTACAGAGTCGGCCTGGTCGCGCGCGGCACGCCCGTTGCTGAACGTCCGCCGCATATGAACGACAGGTCACCTTCATCCGCCTCAGATCGCGGCGCCAGCAGCGCGGTGGCGATCGCGCTCGCTACTTTCCTCACCGCGTGCGGCAACTGAGTCCGAATGGGCCCACGCCGTCGCCATCGACGGCCGCGGCCACGTCTTCGTCGCTGGCTACACGCTCGGAGAGGTCGCCGCTCCCCACCAGGGCGACGCCGGTCTGATGGTGATCGAGTTCGACGCGACCGGAAACTGGGTCGGAGCCTGGCAGACCGGAACGCCCCAGTGGGACGAGCTTCAGGGCATCTCCGTCCTGGCGGACGGAAGCATCGTGGTCGCCGGCAACACGGACGGCGAGCTCGTCGCGGGACAGCACGTCGAGGGCCGAGATGCCCTGCTCCTGCAGCTTCAGCGAGCGGACCCAGCTCCGGCCGAGTAGCGAACGCTACGCCACCTGGTCCGCGAGCATGAGCATCATCCAGTGCCGCTTCTGGTGGGACGGGTACTTGTGCGCGAAGTTCCTCAGCCACCCCGAGAGACCCCAGGGTGGCTGCGCGGTTCCGTAGGCGGACCGCCTCTTTCTGTCTGTCCGCGCTGTTCCGGGCACCGAGGGCCTCTTCGGCTGTCGCTGCGGTGTCTTCGCTTGCGGCAAGGTCCGGGGTGCGGTCTCCCCTGGAGTCCCGCGTCGTTTCCTGAGGTTCATCTCACTCTCCTGTTCGAATAACGCGCAGGCGGTGGCCGCGTCCGACCGCTCTGTCTCTCACGCGGTATCCAGAACGGCGCTCGCAGCCTCGCTGGTCTCTAGAGCGCGTGGAGCTCGTGGCCCAGGGCGATCAAGTGAGCGACTCGATCTGCCGGAGTTCCGGTCACTGTGCATGCCCGCACATCCGATGTGCGGGGCCGGAGGGTCGTCAACGCGCGGGTCGGGAGCTATCTCTGGTGGGCACGGCAATGACGCCAAGCTCAGTCGAACCCAGGAGAACACCATGATTTCCCGCCCCCACGACATGCCCGCCGCCTTCGCCTCCGCCTACAACTCCGGCGACGTCGAAGCCCTCCTGAAGCTGTACGCCGACGACGCCGTCTTCCTCCCCGACGGCGTCACCGAGGTCTCGGGTGATGGCATCCGCCAGGCGCTCGAGGGCTTCCTGAAGCTGAAGGGCCCCATGAAGATGGAGCTCAAGCGCGCGGTGGAGGGCCCCGACGCCGCGGTGGTGGTAGCGGCCTGGTCGCTGCCCACGCCGGACGGTCAGACCCTCACCGGAACCACGTCGGACGTACTGAAGAAGCAGGCCGACGGTGGCTGGCGCTACTCGATCGACGCGCCCTTCGGTGTGAAGGCGTAAGTCTTCGGTGCCGAACCTGGCGCGCCGGGCGCAGCAGCGCGCCGGGTTCGGTCACAAGCTCCCAGACGCAAGCGCGCCTACTTGTCTCGCGCGACCTGGAAGCCGGCGAAGGACTGCGTCACCGGCATCAGCTCGATGCTGTTGAAATTGAGGTGAGCAGGCTGCGTCGCGACCCAGAAGAGGGTCTCGGCGATGTCCCTGGCGGTCATGGGGTTGGCGCCGCCGTAGACGGCGTCGGATGCCGCCTGGTCGCCGCCTGTACGGACCAGCGTGAACTCGGTCTCCACCATGCCCGGCTCGATGGAGGTGACTCGAACCCCGGTGCCGTGCAGGTCCGAGCGCAGGCCGAGCGAGAACTGACGGACGAACGCCTTGGTTCCTCCGTAGGTGTTGCCGCCGCGATAGGGGTAGGTCGCCGCGACGGAGCTGACGTTGAGGATGGCGCCGCGCCGGGCAATCAACTTCGGCAGGAGCTGGTGGGTGATGGTGACGAGGCCGGTGATGTTGGTCTCAATCATCTGCCGCCATTGACCGAGGTCGGATTCCTGCGCGGGCGCGGTGCCGAGGGCGAGTCCGGCATTGTTGATGAGCACGTCGACATCGCGAAAGGCTTCGGGCAGGGCCGCGAGCGCCGCGTCGATGGCGTCGGCATCCCGAATGTCGAAGACGGAGGCGTGGACGCGGTCGGCGCCCAGTTCTGCGACCAGCGCCTCCAGACGGTCTCCGCGCCGACCCGTCGCAATCACCTTCCAGCCAGCCTCCACGAAGCGCCGCACGGCCGCCTCGCCGATACCCGCCGTCGCCCCTGTGATCAGTACCGTCGAGCTCATTCCTGCTTCCTCCTCATCCCTGGTCACCGCCGGCCACCGGCAGCACGCTGCCAGTTACATAAGAGGCCTCGTCGGACGCGAGGAAAAGAATGGGCGCGACCTGCTCGGCGAGCGTGCCGTAGCGCTTCATGAAGCTGGAAGAGACGGTCTGGTCGACGATGCCCTGATACCAGACCTTCTCCTGCTCGCTCTGCTGGGCGGCATTCCGCGGCACCCGACGCGGCGGCGCCTCCGTCCCACCTGGCGCGGTCGCCACGACGCGGATGCCATGCTGCGCATACTCGAAGGCGAGGCTCGCGGTGAGCGCATTCACGCCGCCCTTCGCCGCCGCATAGGGGACGCGGTGGAGGCTGCGCGTCGCCACCGAGGAGACGTTGACGATGGTCCCCTTCTTGCCCTGAAGCATGTGGGGCAGCACGGCGCGGCAGCACCAGAGGGTCGGAAACAGCGAGCGGCGCACCTCCTTCTCGATCTCCTCCGGCGCATACTCCGCGAAGGGCTTGGTCCAGATGGTGCCACCGACGTTGTTGACGAGGATGTCGATCTGCCCGAAGCGCTCGACGGCCGCGGCCATGGCGGCTTGCGCTCCCGCGAAGGTCTCGAGGTCCGCCTGGATCGCCATCGCGTTGCCGCCGCTGGCGACGAGTCCCTCGGCTACCTCGGAAAGGAACTCAGCGCGGTCGACCAGCACGACCTTCGCGCCTTCCGCCGCGGCCCGGGCAGCCACCGCCGCGCCGATGCCCTGGGCGGCGCCGGTGACGACCATCACCTTCTCCGTGAAACGGTCCTGGAAGATCATGAATCCAGTACCTCCTTCGCGGGGACGAACTTCTCGAAGTGGAGGTTGGCGAGCGACGTGCCGAGCGCGGCGACATGCCGGCGCACGCCCTCCACCATCTCGGGCGGGCCGCAGAGATAAATGTCGACGTCGCCACCATGAAGTGCGTCCGCGCCGAAGTGGTCCGTGACGTAGCCGGTCAGCGGATGCTTGCTGCCCGGCGCCGAGCAACAGGAGGCGTAGCTGAACCCCGGGATGCGTGCTGCGAGCGCCTCGATGCGCTCGACCTCGACCAGGTCGACGTCGTCGTGGACCCCGTAGAGCAGGCGCACCGGCTGGCCGCCCGTCCCCGTGGCGGCGAGCTCCTCCAGCATGGACAGGATGGGGGCAATGCCGGTGCCGCCGGCGAGCATCAGCACAGGGCGCTTCGGCGGGCGCAGGTAGAAGCTACCGAACGGACCCTTGAGCGTCAGCCGGTCGCCAGCCCTGGCCGCGCCTTCGAGATACGAGCTCATCCGGCCGCCGGGGATGTTCCTGATGAGGAAGGTGGCCACCTCGGCCCCCGGCGCAGAGCTGAACGAATAGGAACGCGTCACCGGCTGGCCGGGCACGTCGATGTTGACGTATTGGCCGGGCAGGAAGGCGGAAAGCGAACCCTCCGCTGCCTTGAGCGACAGGCGGACGCGGTGCTTCGACAGCGCCTCCACCGCCAGGACTTCGGCGGTCACGGCGCTCGGCTTCACCTTGCAGGCGAGTGAGGAGGCCAGGATGTCGAGCGTCAGGTCGCTCTTCGGCCGGGTCTGGCAGCAGAGGACATAACCCCTGGCCGCGTCCTCATCGCTGAGCGCGTCCTCGATGTAGCTGCCGCGGTCGAACACACCCGACTGACAGAAGGCTTTGCAGGTGCCGCAGGCACCGTCTCGGCAGTCCAGCGGCACGTTGATGCCCTGCCGATAGGCAGCGTCGGCGACGCTCTCGCCCGGTTGCGCATCGACAAAACGGGTGACGCCGTCCTCGAAATTGAGGGCGATTCGATGGTTCATCTGTGTTCTCTCGCCTCGCGTCAGACGTGGTAGACGTCGATGACGTGGTGGATGTAGTCGTTCTTCAGGACGACCTTCTTGGCCTTGATGAGCGGCCGCTCGCCCGAGATGTCGAGCGTGTAGAAGGACGTGCCGAAATAGGTGTCGATCGTCTTGTAGCGGTAGCTGAGGGTCAGCCAGTTGAAGCGCAGCTCGACGCTGCTCGCGTCCTGAGACAGGAGCTCGACGTTCGAGATGTTGTGTGAGGTCCGTGGCTCGGGCGTGCTCGCGCTGGACCGCTCGGTCTTCAGCCGGAAGACGCGGTCCTCCAGCCCGTCGCGGCGGGCATAGTAGATGAGCGAGATTTCGGTCTGCGGGTCCTTGACCAGGCTGTCGTCATCGTCCCAGGCCGGCATCCAGAAGCTGGCCTCCGGGGCGTAGAAGCCCAGCCACGTATCCCAATCCCTGTCGTCGAGCGCACGGGCCTCGGCGTAGAGGAAGTCCTCGATTGCGGAGCGGGTGATGCTCATTCCCTCTCTCCCTTCTCCAGCGCGGAGCGCAGCGTGTCGGCCCAGTAGCGGTGCTGGAGCGGGAACAGGCCCTCATCCTCGGTGCGCACGCCGCTCAACTTCGGGTGGAGGTCGAGCGCCTTCGCGCTCTCGTCGGCGCCCTCGATCCAGTGCGCCGCGCCGCGCGACATGTCGCTCCAGCGCATTGCCCGCCCCTGATAGCCCTGCTGGCAGGCGCGGAACTCTTCCAGGTCGTCGGGCGTCGCCATGCCGCTCGCGTTGAAGAAGTCCTCGTACTGGCGGATGCGGTGGGCGCGCTGGTCGGCCGGCTCGTTCTTCGGCGCGATGCAGTAGATGGTCACCTCGGTCTTATCCACCGCGACCGGACGGATCACGCGCAGCTGCGAGCTGAACTGGTCCATCAGATAGAGGTTCGGATAGAGGCAGAGGTTGCGGAGATTCTCGACCATCCATTCCGCCCTGGCGCGGCCATGCGTCGCCGCGAGCTCCTCGAGCCGGGCATAGATGGGGCGGCTGGTCGGGTCGGCCCAGCGTGTCCAGAGCAGGAGATGGCCGTTGTCGAACGAGTAGAAGCCGCCCTTCTGCTTCGCCCAGCTGCTGGCATCCATGGCCTTGACGTCGTCTTGCCTTGCCGCGTTGCGGCGGCCGGTGGTGGCGACGTAGTTCCAATGGACGGCGCTGACGTGATAGCCGTCGGCGCCGTTCTCGGTCTGCAGCTTCCAGTTGCCGTCGTAGATGTAGCTGGAGGAGCCGCGCAGCACCTCGAGCCCGTCGGGAGCCTGGTCGACCATCATGTCGATGATCTTCGCGGCGTCACCGAGATGCTCGGCCAGCGGCTTCACGTCGGGGTTGAGGCTGCCGAAAAGGAAGCCGCGGTAGGACTCGAAGCGCGGCACCTTCTTGAGGTCGTGCGACCCCCCGGTGTTGAACTGCTCCGGATAGCCCGCGCCTTCCGGGTCCTTCACCTTCAGGAGCTTGCCCGAATTGTTGAAGGTCCAGCCGTGGAACGGGCAGGTGTAGGTTGCTTTGTTTCCGCGCTTGTAGCGGCACAGCATGGCGCCGCGATGGCTGCACGCATTGATGAAGGCGTTCAGCTCACCCGTCTTGTTGCGCGCGATGAAGATGGGCTGACGGCCCATCGTCGTCGTGAAGAAGTCGTTCTTGTTGGGGATCTGGCTCTCATGGGCGAGATAAATCCAGTTGCCCTCGAAGATGTGCTCGAGCTCCAGGTTGAACAACTCGGCATCGGTGAAGATGGTGCGGTCGCAGCGATAGATCCCGTTCGCGCGGTCTTCGACCAGTGCGCCGTTGATGCGTTCGGTCAGTTCGGAAGTCACTCCATGTCTCCTCGAGCCTGGTCAGGCCGCTGTGCGACGGTTTTGATACGTCCTGATGAAATCAATGGGAAAGACCGTTTCGGTCCGGGGCGATACCTGGAAGGTATGGGCGTGGAATTACGACCGGCGAAAAACCGGCGAGGGGAACGCGCTGTTCCGGCCTCACCGGGTCATCGCCTGTCTCCCCGGACAGTTCCTCGCGCTGCGCAATGCGTCACGTCCGTGAACGAAGCCGCCACGAGGTGGCTCCGGGCGGAGGCACGTGCCTGAGCTCGCTGCCCGACCAGGCTGATCCCGCGAACCCCGCTCCTGGGCGTCCTGGTCTGGGGCATCGTCGTCCTGACGTTGATGGTCCTGCTGCTGATGTGACCCGGCGTCTGGAGCTCGCACAGCGACACGCTCCTGGAGAAGCCGATGCGCTGGCTCCGGGAACGGCGCAGCAGATTGACGACTTCGACTTCAACGTGGCGCCGCATCACCTCGAGCGCTTCCGTGACTGGTCCACCCACGCCAGCAAGACCAACGCGGAGTTCGTGCTCTTGCCGGGCGTGACCCATGCCTTCGTCACCCTCGAGAGCGGCGGGACGAAGCTCGACCTCAACTTCTCGCCCGCGGCGCTGGACGAGATCATCACCTGGCATCGCGGGCTGTAGGACGGTCTCGCACCGGGATGATCGCCGAGCAGCAGGAGCCGGTGCGCGGAACAGCATCATCGATCGCGCCCTCGAGGGACCTATCACCGCGATCCAAACGGACCATTTGAGGGCGGGCCTCTGGGCGCTCTCCGGGGAGCTGGCTCTCGCGCCAGATGCATGGGCTCCGGCCGTTCACCACACCAGCACCGGGAGTCAGCTTGGGCTTGCGGCCGAGCGTCACTACCGTTCGCCTCCGCGAGGTACCGGGTCAGGGTAGGGGAGTCAGCTCGACCTCCGGGCTCAATCTCCTCGCCGACTTCACGGTGGCGCTGCTCGTGCCGGTAGCCGGCGGGCTTGATGACGAGAGGAGTCGCGCATGGCGAAGAAGAAGTCATCGAAGGCAACGGGGAACGGCGGGACGAGAGTGGATCGAGAGCTCTATCCGGCCCCTGACTACGCCTTCCCGAACGCGAAGATCGGGTTGACGTACGAGACCTCGAAGCCGGACTTCCCGAAGCCGACGACCGCGCCCGAGGGAGCTCCCAACATCCTGCTCGTGCTGCTCGACGACGTGGGCTACGGCTGGTTGGAAACCTTCGGCGGGATGATCAAGTCCCCCAGCCTCGAGCGATTGGCGAAGAACGGCCTGCGTTACTGCCAGTTCCACACCACCGCGCTGTGCTCACCGACGCGGGCCGCGCTGCTCACCGGGAGGAATCACCACACCGTCTCCACCGGCGTCATCCAGGAGCTGGGGACCGGCTATCCCGGCTACTCCGGGATGATTCCGAGAAGCTGCGCGACGATCGCGAAGCTGCTGAGCGAGAACGGCTATTCCACCGGGTGGTGGGGCAAGAACCACAACGTTCCGGACAATCAGACCAGCCCCGCCGGCCCGTTCGAGCGGTGGCCCACGCAGATGGGCTTCGACTACTTCTACGGGTTCATCGGCGGCGAGACGGATCAATTCTACCCGGCCCTGTATCGCGGCACGTCGTCGGTTTCGGCGTCGAAGTCGCCCGAGGAGGGCTACCACCTCACCCGCGACCTCGCCGACGACTGCATCGCCTGGATGCGGCAGCAGAAATCCATCGCACCGAATCGGCCCTTCTTCGCCTACTTCGCCACCGGCGCGGCCCACGCGCCGCACCAGCCCCCGCTCGATTGGCGCGGACGAAACAAGGGCAGGTTCGACATGGGCTGGGACAAGTGCCGGGAGGCGGTGTGGAAGCGGCAGCTCGACCTGGGGGTGATTCCCAGGGGAACGAAGCTGACCGCACGTCCGAAGGAGATCCCCGCATGGGATGCCCACAGCGATGATCAGAAGCGCCTGTTCACCCGATTCGCCGAGAACTACGCCGATTTCCTCGAGCACACGGATCACGAGGTCGGCCGGTTGATGGATGCCATCGATCGGATGGGCGAACTGGAGAACACGCTGGTCCTCTACGTCACCGGGGACAACGGCTCGAGCGCCGAAGGGACCCTGACCGGCACCCTGAATGAGATGGCAGCACTCAATGGATTCGAGCCATCGATGGACGAGGTCCTGCCGCGGGTCGACGAGATCGGCCTTCCCGGAACGTGTCCGCACTACCCGGTCGGATGGGCCTGGGCCGGCGACACTCCGTTCCAGTGGACCAAGCAGATCGCGTCACACTTCGGGGGAACCAGGAACGGCCTGGTGGTGTCGTGGCCGAAGACCATCACCGACCACGGCGGCCTCCGCTTCCAATTCCACCACGTGATCGACATCGCACCGACGATCCTCGAGGTGGTCGGGATCAAGGAGCCGACGATGGTCAACGGCATCGGCCAGCGCCCCATCGAAGGGGTGAGCATGGGCTACTCCTTCTCAGAGAAGAACGCGGACGCACCGAGCAGGAGGTCGACGCAGTACTTCGAGATATTCGGCAACCGGGCGCTCTACAGCGAAGGGTGGATCGCGAGCTGCCGGCACGGAAGGTTGCCCTGGAAGTCCGCGGGCCACGTCCGGTTCCAGGATGACCGCTGGGAGCTCTACAACATCGCCGAGGACTTCAGTCAGTCTGAAGATCTGGCGGCGAAACATCCGGAGAAGCTGCGCGAGTTGCAGGATCTCTTCATGGCCGAGGCGGGGCGCTACAACGTCCTCCCTCTGGATGATCGGGTCGCCGAGCGGATGGACGTGACACTCCGCCCCAGCTTCTTCACCGGGCGCGACAAGGTGACCTTCTATCCGGGCATGGTGCGCCTACCGGAGGGCAGCGCACCGAAGACGCACAACGTCAGCCACGTGATCACTGTCGGCGCGGAGATTCCAGGCAGCGGCGCCGACGGCGTGCTGGTGTGCCTCGGCGGCGACTCCAGCGGCTGGTCCCTGTTCATCCGGGATGGGCGGCTCGTGTACCACTACAACTGGTTCGACATGGCCCGCTACGAGGTGGTCTCCACGGAGCCCGTCCCGAAGGGCCGGGTCGAACTCACCGTGGACTTCACCAACGAATCCGCCGTCCCGGGCGGGCCCGCGACGGTGAAGCTCTTCATTGGGGGACGGGACGTTGGCTCCGGAAGGATCGAAAAGCAGGTCCGCGGTCGGTTCGGCACAGAGGGCCTCGACGTCGGCGTCGACACGCTCTCCCCGGTCGCGAAGAACTACCCGCGCAGCGACGGTTTCGCCTTCACCGGTAGAATCGAGCACGTCACCTTCGAGTTCGAGGGCCCGGGCAGGGAGCTCGGCTTCGAAGAGCGCGCGGAGCTCCACGCCGGGATGGAGTGAGCCCAGCGACCCCTGCGTTGGGGTCCCGGCCCTGTCCGCCCGAGCACCTCTGAAGTCCGTGGCGCTCGAGGAGCGGAACGAGTCAGCGCAGGAACGTCTCAGCAGTCCGGCTCGAGCTCACGTTCTCGTCACCGCCCTGACCGACGCCACCGCCCGAGCCATTCCTTGCCCTGTCGAGCGGGATGGCTCCGCGCGACCGGCTCGAGCACGGTCGGCTCGAAACGACCGGCGAGCAGCTCGCGTACCAGCTCCGGGTGCATCGGATAGGGAGGTCCCTCGCCGGGGTTGTCCCGGGTGGGACGAGGCCCGGTCACCGGGAAGATCAGCGTGATCAGCTCGCCTTCGGGCCGGACGAACTGCTCCATCTGCCGGGCCCAGGCCTCCCGCATGGAGGGGTCGATCGCGCAGAGGAACGTGTAGTCCCACACCAGATCGAACGGGCCGCCGATCAGCGCTGGATGCAGGGCGAAGAAGTCCGCCGCAGCGACGCGAACGCGATCCTGCGGGGTGCCGCGCGCCCGTCGCAGTGACTCGAAGCGCTCGATCGCGGTGGGTGCAATCTCCAGCCCGAGCACCGTGCGCTCCGGCGTGGCGAGCGTCAGCACGTCGTAGCCCGCGCCACACCCGGGGACGAGCGCGCGGCCGTTCGGCAACGTCCCGCCCGCGACGAGGTCCTGGAGGATGGGCGCGGAGCCGCCCGCATCCCACCCGGTGCGACCCTCCATCCAGCGCTGCTCCCACGGGTTGGTCATGACATTCTCCAGGGCGATGAAGCCCGGCCTATACCTCGTCCACAAACCGTGTGGGACCGACGAGCTTCTCGAGCGTTCGCGAGTTCCAGCAGGAGCTCGAGGCCTCCGGCGGCCGCAAGACTTCCACCGGACTGAGGAGAGCTGAAGCGCGTCGAGCGCGTGCTCGGCGAGGGCCTCCAGTTCGTGAAGGCCGGCTCATGGCCAGTTGTGCGAAGAGCCCCGCATCCAGGAACAGTCAGGTCCGGCCCGGCCATACGAGAACGAGAGCACAAAAACTTATGTGCGTTCGCAGCATTGTGCGTGTCGCCGTCACTCGACGATTCGCGGAGTGAATGCGTGTCACGCTATGTGCGGGTGCGGCATTCATCCGAATGCCGAAAAGGGGGATTCCCATGAAGCGCATGTTCAGCCGGGCGATTGCGCTCGGCGGTCTGCTGGCGCTGGCCGCCACGCAAGCCAGCGCGGAGCCCGCGGTGCCAGAGTCGCGCACGTTCACCCAGCCCGACGGAACCGTCATCACCGGCACGCTCCGCGGAGACGAGTGGTTGAGCTGGTACCGCACCAGCGACGGCAAGCTGTTCATCCGCAACCCGCAGACGAAGGCCTTCGAGTACGCCGTGCTGAGCGAGAGGAACGGTCAGCGTTCGCTGGTCAGCGTGAACCAGCGGGTGGGC
>JBAWAM010000552.1:0-11300 GCA_049589315.1 Myxococcaceae bacterium | reverse complement strand
GGGCGTGTACGAGGCGATTGGGTCGAGCCGCGCCGGATCCGGGTGGATCGCCCCGACCGAGGCCCTCCGCCTGAACCCCAGCACGCCGTGGTGGAGCGCGATGCCGGAGGATGCTCGGGTGGCGCTCCACTGCGACCACGTGATCACGATGAGGGAAGCCTGTGCCCAGGGGCTCGGAAGATGTCTGCTGCCGCGCGCCGTGGCCCGCGAGGATTCACGCCTTCGTGAGGTGGCCGCCGGACCGGCCGGTCCGAAGCTGTGGGTCCTCTATCCCGCGCGGGTTCGCCAGGACGCGCGGCTGCGGAAGCTGGTGGACGAGCTGGTCCGGACGTTGAAGTCGCTCGAGGACGTCTGGACTGGGCGCTAGCTGCCAACTGTTTCCCTTCGCATGGCGTGCCTGCCTGCTACATTGCGCGCCCCCGAAGGAGACCCCGCCGTCATGGCCGAGAAAGTCCTCGTCACCAGCGCCCTGATCTACGCCAATGGCCCCGCTCACCTGGGTCACATGGTCGAGTACATCCAGACGGACATCTTCGTCCGGTTCCTGCGCTCCAGCGGCAAGGACGTCATCTACCTGTGCGCCGATGACACGCACGGCACGCCCATCGAGCTGAACGCGGCGAAGCAGGGGCTCAAGCCTGAGGCGTTCGTCGCCCAGTTCTTCGAGCTGCACCAGAAGGACTTCGCTGACTTCGACATCCGGTTCGATCAGTTCTGGTCGACCAACTCCGACGAGAACCGCCGATACTCGGAGCTCATCTACGCGCGCCTGAAAGAGGCGGGGCAGATCGAGCGCCGGGACATCGAGCAGACCTACTGTGAGGCGGACAAGCGCTTCCTGCCCGACCGCTTCGTGCGCGGCACCTGTCCCAACTGCAAGTCGCCGGACCAATACGGCGACGTCTGCGAGAAGTGCGGCAAGACCTATTCGCCCACCGATCTGATCGACCCGCGCTGCCACCTCTGCGGCACGCCGCCGGTGCGCAAGGCGTCGACCCACCTGTTCTTCAAGCTGTCGAACCACTCGGACTTCCTGCTCCAGAAGATCAAGGACCCGGAGTTCCTCCACACGGGCCTTGGAAATCAGCTGCAGTCGTTCTTCGAGAAGGGCCTGTCGGACTGGGACATCTCGCGCGACGGCCCGTACTTCGGCTTCCCCATTCCGGGCGAGCAGGACAAGTACTTCTATGTCTGGCTCGACGCTCCGATCGGCTACATCGCCACCACTGAGAAGTGGGCGAAGGCCACGGGCAAGGCGAAGGATGCGCTGGCGTATTGGGCCGCGGACGCGGACGCGCGCATCATCCACTTCATCGGCAAGGACATCGTCTACTTCCACGCCCTGTTCTGGCCGGCGGTGCTCGAGGTCGCAGGGCTGAAGCAGCCGGCCCACCTCCAGGTGCACGGGCATCTCACGGTCAACGGCGAGAAGATGTCGAAGAGCCGCGGCACGATGATCTCCGCGCGCAGCTACCTCGACAAGCTCGACCCCAGCTACCTGCGCTTCTTCTATGCGATGAGCCTGGGCTCAGGTCCCGAGGACCTGGATCTCTCGTTCGCAGAGTTCCGCCAACGGGTAAACGCCGAGCTGGTGAACAACATCGGCAACCTCGCCAACCGCGCGTTGTCGCTCATCGCCGGTCCGCTGGACACGCAGCTCGCGCCTGCAGGTGACGGCCCCGGTAGGAAGCTGGTCGAGGACGCCCTGGCTCGCATCCCGGAGATTCGCGAGGCCTTCGCGCGGGTGGACTTCCGCACCGCGATTCGGGGGATCACCGAGATCGCCGGCACCGCCAACCAGTTCCTGCAGGCCCAGGCGCCGTGGGCGCAGGTGAAGAAGGACAAGGAAGCCGCCCGTCGGGACCTCTCGGACGCGGCGGATCTCGTGTACCTCGTCGCCGGCCTGATGGCGCCGGTGGTGCCCAGCCTGTCGGCGAAGCTCTTCGCGCAGCTCAACGCGCCGGAGCTCACGTTCGCCGACATCGCGAAGGCGAAATACCCCCTGCTCGATCGGAGCCGGCACATTGGTCAGCCGGCCCCGCTGATCGGGCGCATCGAAGAGGAACAAGTGAACGCACTGGTGTCACCCCCCGAAGACGCTGCGAAGAAGGAACCCGCCGCCCCGAAGGCCGCCACGGCCGAGGCTGCGAAGCCCGCTGCCACCGAGGCGGCCGCCGCCGTCTCCGAGATCGAGTACGCCGACTTCGCGAAGGTCACGCTGAAGGTCGGCAAGGTGCTGAACGCGGAGCGCATCCCGAAGGCGGACAAGCTGCTCAAGCTGACCGTGGACGTCGGCGAAGCGTCGCCGCGGACGATCGCTGCCGGCATCGCCGAGGCATACGCGCCGGAGCAGCTCGTAGGCCGCAACGTCGTCGTGGTGGCGAACCTCAAGCCGCGCACGATGCGGGGCATCGAGTCCCGCGGAATGCTGCTCGCCGCCGGGCCGGGAGGGAAGGACCTCGCCCTGGTCGATCCCGGACCGCTGCCTCCGGGCTCGGAGGTGAAGTAGGTGGACGACTGGCGCAAGGAGCGGGAGCAGGCGCTCCTGACGCTGGAGTCGTCCCAGAGTACGAAGGCGCGGCGCGACGCGGCCCTGCTCCTGGTGGAGCTGGCCGACGAGGGGCAGGGGCGTGAGGAAGAACTCGCCGCGCTGATCCCGCGGTTGCTCGGCGACCAGGACGATCGCGTTCGTCGCGCCGGAATCGCCCTCGGCGCGCGGTGTCTGTCACCCGAGGAGGCCGAGAAGCTGCTTGGAGCGCGCCTGTCGGACCCCTCCTCCGAGGTCCGGCTCGAGTGCACCGGGCAGCTCGCGGATCTGGGGCGTCCGACCTCGCGCGGGCTGCTGGCGGCGGCGCTGGAGGACGAGTCCTTCCTGGTGCGCTTCGAAGCGGCGCGCGGCATGGCGGCGCTGCACCATCCCGCGGGGCTCGACGTGCTGACCGAGGCGCTCGACCACTCGTTCCTCCGCTTCCGCGCGCTCGGGGCCCTGGCGGAGCTGGGCGATTCGCGGGCGCTCCCGGCGATCCAGCGAATCCATGGCAAGTGGTTCGTCCCGCACTTCGACCGCGCCCAGGCCGCCGGGGCCATGGCGAAGCTGGGCGACAAGACCGGCGCCGAATGGTTGATGGAGCGTTCGCGCAAGAAGCGCGCGTGGGATCGGCCGCTGGTCGTGGAGCTGCTCGGCGAGGTGAAGGCCGAGGGCGCGTTCGAGCGGCTCAGCGAAATCCTCCGCGACCACAAGGATGCTGCCAGAGGCGCCGCGGCCCGTGCGCTGGGTCGGCTCGGAGAGCCGAGGGCGCTCGAGCTGCTCGCGGGCGCGCTGGGTGAGCCGGACGCATCTCCGGACCTCGTGCTCGACGCCTCGGAAGGGCTGATGTTCCTCGGGGGCGAGGAGGCGCGAGCCCACGTGCAGAAGGCGCTGGATTCGGTGAAGGAGGCCGAACTCCGCGCAGAGCTTCAGTCGATCCTGGAGGAGTCCCGATGAGGTTCGTCGACGCGCATTGCCATCTGGAGAAGAACGACTTCAGCGCCATCTCCGAGATCCTCGACAGCGCCCGGAGCGCCGGGCTGGTACAGGCGGTGGTGGTGGGGCAGTTCCAGGGGCCCGGCGATTGGGGCAATGCACTGGAGGTCGCCCGCGCGCACTCCGGCTTCGTCACGGCCACCATGGGGATCCACCCGCACGAGGCCGCCCGGGCGAGCGAGTCCGATTGGGCGAAGTTCGAGGAGCTGTGCGCGCTGCCGGAGATCCACGCGGTGGGCGAGGCGGGGCTCGACTACTACTACGACCACTCGCCGCGCGACGTTCAGCGGACGATCTTCGAGCGGCAGTGCGAGCTGTCGAAGCGGCTCGGCAAGCCCATCGTCATCCACGTCCGCGACGCGCACGAGGAGTGTCACGCGATCCTCCAGAACGCCGGGATGAGCCGGGGCGTGATCCACTGCTTCACCGGCGATACGGACGCGGCCCGGCGCTACCTGGATCTCGGCTTCCTTCTCTCGCTCTCCGGGGTGGTCACCTACAAGAAGACCGAAGCGCTGCAGGACGCGGTGCGCTTCGCCCCCCTCGATCGCCTGATGGTGGAGACCGACAGCCCGTTCCTCGCGCCCGTGCCGCACCGTGGAAAGAAGAACCAGCCCGCGTGGGTGGTGGAGACGGCGAAGAAGGTCGCGGAGCTGAAGGGCGTCTCGCTGGAGGAAGTGGCCGAGGGCACGACCCGGAACGCCGCAGGGTTCTTCGGGTTCAGCCTTCCGCCTGCTGCGCCGGTGGCATCCTGAGCTTGTGCAGCACGACGTCGAGGTTGGCGTCCACGTTCGGCAGCTCGGTGAGGATGGCGTTCGGGTCCCAGGTGAAGTCGCCGTCCGCGAGCGAGGCGATCTCCATCACGCTCTCCTCCGTCGTCTGCCCGGCCCCCACGACGTAGACCACCCGTCCGCCTTCGAGTTGCAGGAACGCGTCCGTGCCGTCCTGCTGGATGGTGAGACGGCCCGACTTCCTGGCCCGTGCGAGCTCGGAGAGCACCTCTTGCGGGGAGAGCTCGTCGAACGTGCCGGTCACCGTTCGTGCGGGTCCGCCCGTGTGGGCGCGATCCTGCTGGAACTGCACCAGGGTCTGGGTCGCCCGTTCCACGTCGAGCGGCAGCGGGATCACCGCGGTCATGCCGTACTGAAGCAACGTCTCCTTGTCGTGCGCGGAGGGCTCCCCCAGGGCGATCAGAGGCATCCCGGCGCACTCGGGCTCACTGCGCAGGTCCTGCGAGACCGAGAGGAGGTCGGGCAGTCCGAACCGGAGCCCCATCACCAGCATGTCGGACTCTCCCCGGAGGACCGACTCGACCACGCCCTCCAGGGAGGAGACCCCGTGCGCGACGAGCCCCGCGCGGGTGAGCGCTTCGACGAGCTGTTCGCGGGTGGGGCCATCGCTTTCTGCCACCAGGATGATCCGACCGTCGTTCACCACGCGCTGGCGGAGCAGCTCTCCGGAGTGGAGCTTCTCGAGCACGGCGACCACCGCGGGATCGTACAGCTTCCCTGCCTCCGACCGCATGTGTTCGAGCGCTTCGTCGCGGGTGAAGAGCCGGCCGTAGCCGTTCTCCGGGTTGCGCATCAAATCCAGGTACGCGTCGACCGCGGCGAGCACGCGCGCGCCGGCCGCGATCTCCTCACCCCGGACCGTCTGCGGGATCCCCGAGCCGTCCCAGGCTTCGTAGAGCTGCGCGAGGATCCCGTTCACCTGGACGGGAAGGTGCACCGTCTCGAAGAGCTTGACCGGCGCGCGGAAGTGCTCCTTCGCCTCCTGCTTCCACTCCGGCCGGACCGCGTTCGACGCGAGGGTGAAGTGCCTCTCGCTCGGCTTGCCGAGGTCGTGCAGGTACGCCGCGACGGTGATGTGAGAGATCTCGCGCGGCGGGATTCCCAGGCGGCGCGCCACCTGCTGCGCGTGGCGGGCCAGGAGGTTGGAGTGGCCCCGCAGGTACTCGCGTTGGTGCTCGAGCATCCCCACGAGGATCTGCAGCGTCTCGACGTAGTCGTTGTCCCCCAGTCCGCCGCTGCGGGGAGAGGTCCTTCCGATCGTGGGGCGCCGCAGCCGCTCGCCCGTCTCCAACTTCAGCGCCGGCGCGGAGCCCGCATCGACCTTCGAGCCCTCCCAGGCCCGGGTCATGACCGCCAGGTCGGATCGCGACGGGCGGGAAGGGTCCAGCTGCTGGAACGCGGTCGGGTCGCCGTAGTAGTGCTTGCGGATCCCGGCGACCACTGCGCTGCGCAGGCCGATGAAGGCGTACACCTCGTCCATGCCGGCGACGAGTGAGATCTCCTTCACCAGGGACACGTTCTGCGGCTCGGTCATCACCACCGAGAGCACCTTGCGCTCGGGGTCGCAGGCGATGGGGATCACGAGCTGCTGCTCGGCCATTCGCACCGGGAGCCTGTCGAGGACCTCGGTGGGGATTTTCACCTGCGAGAGCTTTTCTGCGGAGACGAAGCGGGTCTTGAACTCCGCCGCGAGGAAACGGAGCAGGGTGGTCTCGTGGAGCAGGCCGATCTCCACGAGACAGTCGCCCAGCTTGTGGCCGGTGATGCGCTGCTGTTGGAGGGCCTTCTCGAGCGCGTCGCCGGTGATCAGCCCGGCTTCGATGAGCCGCTCTCCCAGTCTCTTCGCCATCGGCCCGGCGACTCTACGCGGAAGCCTAGGGCCCTTCCACGCCTTCCTGTCCCGTCAGGGGCTCCTTCTCCGCGCCTTCACTCTGGGTGGAAGGCGCGAGCTGGGAGAGCGGAGGGAACTTCGGCGCGCGCTCGCGCTGCTCCTTCTCTTTCGGCTCCGGCTGTCCGCCCTTCTTCTGCTTCTGCGGGCGACGGCGGGGGCGTCCTTCGACGGGCGAGCGCCCGCGCCCGGTGGGCGCCGGTCCCTTCCACAGGTGGCGATCATAGAGCCGGCTGACGTCGGTCCAGCGGGGGTTGGCGTTCTGGTCGCGCTCCATCAACTCCAGCCACGACGCCACGCGGGAGTCGATGGAGTCGAGCAGGTGCACCAGCAGCGCCTCCAGGGTCATCGGCACCTTGGGCGAGCCCCATTCGAGCTGCCCGTGGTGGGCGAGCACGATGTGGGTGATGTGCTGCTCGAGCAGCGGGGGGAAGCCCTCGATCCGGGAGGACTTCTCGCGGATCGCTTGCGCGGTCATCACCAGGTGGCCGACCAGCCGACCTTCATCGGTGTACTCGAAGCCGTTCTTGTCGAACCCGATCTCCTGCACCTTGCCGATGTCGTGCAGCAGGGCGCCGGCGATGAGCAGGTCGCGGTCCGCCATCGGGTAGTGGTCGGCGATTCGATGGGCCAGCTTCATCACCGAGAGGATGTGATCGGCGAGTCCGCCCTTGTACGCGTGGTGGATGCCCTTGGCCGCGGGGGCCAGCGGGAGGCCGCGGACGACTTCGGGGTCGTCGAGGAATGCCAGCAGGAGCGCCTTCACATGGGTGTCCTGGACGCGCAGCACCAGCTCACGGATCTGGGAGACTGCCCGGCCCCCGGCCTCCCTGCCCGCGCCTTCCGCACGCTCCACGGCCGGTGCGGCGGAGGGCGCCTGGGGGGCGACGACCGGTTCTACGATCTCCGGAACCTCGAACTCGCTCGCGTCGATGGGCTCGGGATCCAGCCGCTCCAGCCCCTGGATGACCACCTGGGGGCGCTTCTGCCAGGTGATGACCTCGCCCTTCACCAGGACATAGTCGCCCTCGACGAAGATCGGTTCGAACCGCTCGACGTCGTCGAAGATGCGCGCCTCGACGACCCCGGTGCGATCCCCGAGAGACAGAACGACGTACGGCTTGCCGCTCCGCCCCGTCTGCCTCGACTTGCGGGTGACCTTGAAGACGGTGTGCAGCGGCTGCTTTTCGCGGAGATCCTGGACGTAGACCTTCTGGATCGTTTCGACCTGTTCGGACATGGCGGCCGCACACTAGCACCGCCTCTGCGCTAGGATGCGCTCCATGAATGCATTGTCCGCACTGACCCTGATCCTTTTGTTGGCCGAGCCAGCAGAGGACAAGGGCTGGGAGCTCGCCGCAGACCGGGATGGCTTGAAGGTCTACGCCCGGGAGAAGAAGGGAACGGGCGTGCAGGAGATGACGGCGAAAGGCCTCATCGACGCGCCGCCCGAGGCGGTGTGGAAGACCATCCGCGACTACGAGGCGTACACGAAGACCATGCCGTACATCCGGGAGAGTCGGATCCTGGAGCGCGAGGGCGGCGACAAGGTCATCTACCTCTACAGCATCGTGAGCGCGCCTCTGGTCGACTGGCGCGACTACGTCATCAAGCTGGTGGACGAGTCGCAGTGGAAGGACGGGCAGGGCTTCCTGAAGGTGACCTGGAGCACGTCCAACGACCGCGCGCCGAAGAAGCCGGACGGCATGGTGCGAGTGGAGATCAACGACGGCTACTGGAAGCTCGAGCCGCGCGAGAACGGGACGAAGACGTTCGCGACGTACTACCTCTTCACCGATCCGGGCGGCTCCCTGCCGAAGTGGCTGGTGAACCGCGCCAACGGTACCGCCGTTCCGGACGTGTTCTCGCACGTGCGGAAGAACGCGAAGAACGCCTCGAAGTAGCGGCTCAGCTCAGCTCGAGCGCGACCGCGGACAGCTCGTCCGGCGACCCGGCCCGTGCGGGGAAATCCGCCGGCGCTCCGGCGCGCAGCAGCCTGTAGGCGGTGCGATTCGCTCCCTCACAGGCGCAGAGCACGCGCTCCTCCAGCGGGTGCGCCCCGAGCGCTTCGCCCGACGCCCCCAGGACGAGCAGTCCTCCGTGGCGGGTGGCGCGGACACTCAGCAGCACCAGCTCCTCGAGCTTCCGCGCCCACTCTTCCGGGTGGGCGTCGCGAGCGGGGGCGTGCAGCACCACCAGGTCGAACACGTCCCGGTTCGCGCGGAGCGCCTCGAGAGAATCGGCGCAGCTGACCTGCGCGCGGCTCATCAGCCCGTTGGCCTCGACGTTCTCCTGGGCGAGGTCCGTGTCCTCCAGGTCCGTGGCGAACGCGACGATCCGGCGTGCGCCGTGAAGGCCCGCCTGGACCGCGGTTCCTCCGACGAGGCAGGACGGATCGAGCACGAGGGCGCCTTGCGACAGGCGGCCGACCATGCGTCGGAGCTCCCGGAGCGCGTAGCTGTAGCCCGTGCCTTCTCCCTTGTGCAGGTCGATGCTCAGCCGCGCGCCCAACTCCAGCAGCCGGCTCCAGCGCGGCGGCGTTCCGTAGAGCACGTGCGCCGAACGCGCCGGCTTCAGCCCCCACCGGGCCCTTCTTGCGCTGTCGTTGCGAAGCAGGACCGAGCTCGCGCCGGCGACCTCCACCAACAGCCGGGTGATCTCGTCGAGCCGCGCGTCCATCGCCCGCGAGGTCGTCTGGACACTGAAGTGCCGCTCGAACCGATCCACCACCAGCCCCGGCAGCCCGTCGCCGTCGTCATTCACCCACCGGCAGTACCGCGGGTCCTCCACGAGGCGACCGCGCCGCTCCATGGCTCGACGAAGCTGGCGTGCCATGAGCCCTTCCGGGATGTCATCCGGAAGCCCGATGCGGCGAACAGCCACCGGCGCTTCGAGATCCAGGTCGGCGAGGCCGAGGACCCGGCCCTCGGCACCTACGAGACGCACGGGTTCGCCACGCCGCGGCTCGCCCTCGACCGAGAGGATCTCCTCGCGAGCTGCAGTCGTGCCGCCTTGTCTCAGACGTTGGGTCGCTTCGGCCGATAGGAACGTGCTGGTCACGGTTCGAGAACAATTTCGGATGCCGGCCAACGTCCCGGTGCAGTCGGGGAGACAGGCGTCCGCGGTGCCGGACGGGGGCCTTGCCCATCCTGTCGAGGGGGACCCCGCGGCACGGGATCTGCTCGGTGTGCGGCGACCGCACACACGCGGGGGAGGTGACGGATGGGAGAGTGGGTCGCGAAGGCTGCGTCGGAAGAGTTCCGGGCTGCGCTGAGGGAGTTCGCCGAACCGGTGATGAGGCCACTGCTGTCGGGGGCGGATCGGAGCGTGGTCGAGCAGCTCTACTGCTTTGCCGCCGCAGTCTGGAATGCAGTGGTGCTCCTGGACGTGCTGGGGAACCCCACGGCGATGACGGAGATCCTCCGGCGGCTGCACACGCTGGACGACAACGCGTTCGTCGAATGCTTCCAGCTCCTCGACGAGCTGTGCGGGCTCAAGGAGCTGCACTACCGGGACTGCACCTGGGTGTACCGGAACGTGCACGTGGTCCGGACCGCCAGCGAGCTCCAGGTGAAGGCGGAGGCGCTCTCACTGGCGGACTGGATGGACACGAAGGAGCCGCTCCGGGTCGGGCTCCCCGGCTGAGGGTCAGGTCAGGACAGCTCGGTCGCGATCTGCTCGGCGATTCGCAGCCCATCGATCGCCGAAGAGACAATCCCGCCGGCGTAGCCACAGCCCTCGCCGGAGGGATACAGCCCCCGGAGGGACACCGAATGAAAATCATCGCCCCGGGTGATCCGCAGCGGCGTGCTCGTCCGGCTCTCGAGCGCGATGAGCTTGCCCTCCTCGCTGATGAAGCCGCGCATCTTCCGGTCGAACCCGCGGAGCGCCTCCTTGATTGACTGGCGGTGGCGCTCCGGCAGCAGCCGGTTCAGGTCGGTCTTGATGATTCCCGGCCGGTAGCTCGTCTTGCCCGGATCCTTCTTCGATCGGCCCGCCAGGTAGTCCGGGATGCTCTGGGCGGGGGCGATGAACCGGCCACCGCCGAGCTCATAGGCCTTCTTCTCCCAGAAGCGCTGGAACTGGAGCCCGGCGAGCGGGCCGTGGAACCCTTCGCGGTGGAAGTCGGCCACCGAGACAGAGACCACGATCCCCGCGTTGGCGAACTGCGCGTTCCGGCGAGAGTTGCTCATGCCGTTCGTGCACAGAAGGCCGTCTTCGGTCGGGGTGGGGACCACGATCCCGCCGGGGCACATGCAGAACGAGTAGATGCCGCGGGTCTCTCCGTCGACGGAGAGGTTCTCGGCGAGCTTGTAATCCGCAGGCGGGAGCTTCGGGTGCTCCGCGGCCGACCCGTACTGGATGCGGTTGATCAGCGCCTGCGGATGCTCCGCGCGGAAGCCGATCGCGAAGGGCTTGGGCTCGACCATGATCCGCCCGTCGGTCGCGAAGCGCTCGAACAGCTCGCGCGCCGAGTTCCCCGGGGCCAGGATCACCCGGTCGCTCTCGATCACCTCGCCGTCGGTGAGCTTCACGCCAGCGATCCGCCCGTCGGCGTAGACGAGATCCTCGACCCGGGCGCTGAAGCGCACGATGCACCCGTTGGCGACCAGGTGTTCGCGCAACTTCGCCACCGCGCCTGGCAGCAGGTCGGAGCCGATGTGCGGTTTGCCCTCGACCAGGATGTGGTCGGGAGCCCCGAAGTGGGCGAAGGCCTCGATGACCTTGCGGACCATGGGGTGGTTGATGCGCGTGGAGAGCTTCCCGTCGGTGTAGGCGCCCGCGCCACCCTCGCCGAAGTTCATGTTGCTCTCCGGGTCCAGCGTCCCGTCGCGCATGAGCTTCGCCACGTCCTTCCGGCGCGAGATGACCTCCTTGCCGCGCTCGAGCAGGATCGACTTCACCCCGCGCTCGAGTAGTCCGAGCGCCGCGAAGAGACCGGCCGGTCCCGTGCCGACGATGATGGGCCACTTCTCCGGTGGGCGGACCCGCTCCGGAGGGGACGGAGGCGGCTCGGCCTCCGACACGTCGGGAGGAATGCGCACCGGCTTGCGCCCCGGCGCGAACTCCACCTCCAGTGTGTGGATGTAGCGCGGGC
>JBAWAM010000551.1:0-7756 GCA_049589315.1 Myxococcaceae bacterium | reverse complement strand
GGGTTCGAGTACGACGTCGACCGGCCTGGCAGCGACTTGCTCAGCTTCGACTTCCCGAATGGGACGGTGGAGCAGAATGCCGCAGCGTGCGCGAATGCTTGTCAGAAGGATCAGCGCTGCCGCGCCTGGACGTACGTCAGGTCCGGTGTGCAGGGGCCCAAATCGCGCTGCTGGCTCAAGAGCGCCGTGCCTCCGCCAGTCCCGAACGCGAAGTACGCGATTTCGGGCGTAACGCGTCCGGATGGCGCAGCCCCGCCCCCCGCCCCGTGAGCCGCGTCTACGGAGCGGCAGCGCCCCCATCCAGGTGGACGGCGCGTACGAGGTGCCGAACAACCGCATGGAGTTGCGCGCGGTGCTCGAGGCGCTCAGCGGGCTCCCGGTGTAGAGCACGGCCGAGGGGACGCCTGTCCTCAACCGCGATCTTATCGGGGCCCTGCACGCGCGCAGCGAGACGCTGCAGATCAAGTACAGTTGGGTTCGCGATCAGCTTGCGAATTCCGCAGCGCCTGGCATCGCCGACGATGGAGATGATCGTCCCGAAGCAGCGCACGCTTCTAGGGTGAACGCCCATGCCGATGTCGGGTTCCTTCGATGTCGAGCATCGCGCCGCTGGACGACGGCACGCCCTTCGGTCGACTCACGCCGGAGGGGGTGGTCCAACGCACGTTCCTCTCACCGCGTTTCCCCAGCCGGTGGTGCTCGCCTCTCCCTGGTAGGTGCTCCCATCGCCCGTCAAGTCGATGCGGACGGTGCCGGACCTGCCGTCACGATGGACCCACGTCGCGTCGAGCGACTTGCCCGTGATCCGCCCCTCGACGACTCCGGTCTGCCCACCTGAATAAGAGCCTGACACGCTGTCGCCGCTCTGAATCAGTGACAAGGTCCCGAATACGTTGTCCGACCAGGTGCCGGAGAATCCCTGGCATCCCGCGGCGGTGGTGGTCGCTCCGGTGCCGGTCTGGGGCGGCACAGGTACAGGCGTGGTTCCCGGGACGGGCGGCGCGGCGGCGCCGTCCGGACGCACGACGCCTGAGATCGCGAAGGGCGCGCCTGTAACTGGCGCAGGCACTGCGCTCTTGAGATAGCAGCGGGATCTGGGGTTCTGCACACCGGGCCGGACCAGGGTCCAGGCGCGGCAAGCCTCATAGATCCGACACGTCTGCTCACACACCTCTGCGTTGCCCTCTACTTCCCCATCCCCGAACTCGACATAGAAGAGATCACTTCCGGGCCGGTCGACGTCGTACTCGAAACGAGGCTCAGTTCCCGCGAGCGCAGTTGTGGACGTGAGGTTCGCAGTGCCGGTGGCAGGCTGCGCCTGCGCTCGCGCGGGCAATTCGAATGCGGCGCCGACGCTGATAGAGGACATCAACATCAAGAGAACAACCAGGCCGCCCGTATGCCGTTGTTTCATGCGACATCTCGCCCACGCGGAGAAACCAGTACCTCACGTGGGCATGTGCCTCGCAAATGACAAGCGGGAATGTATCGGCTGGTCGGCCGCAAGCGTGTTGCTGATCCCGGGCCCTCGCGACATGTCACCGTCGGGCTGCTCGCCAAGAACGCCGACCTGCCCAACAACGACAAGCGCCTGGTGCAGCGACTCGGCGCGATGATCCAACGCATCACGGACGAGCTCGACGCGCACTTCATAGACCGAGAGGAGGAAGCGTCGGCGGAGGCCACGCTCGGTCCGTAGCTGCATGGGTAGACGCCTTCCCGGACTCGCGGACATCGACCCGCTCTCTGCGCCGCTCCCGCACGGGACCGAGGTGACCACCCGGGTCGAACGTCGCCGATGCATGGATGATCGGCCGCATCTCCATGGAGCCGTAAGCCGGGACAAGGGCTCCGGCGCGCAATGTGCCGCAGTCGATTCCGAGGACGGACTCCTTTGCGGAACGCGATGCGGAGTCCTACGCCATCGCGCTCGACACCTCCGGCAGACTCACCTGGAAGTCGGGCTCCATCGGCCGTTCCTCTCGATGAGTGCGCACGACCGTCCCGGGGACGTCGCGGCGCGGGGGAGCGCGGACGAGGCGCTGCTGTTCCGGTGTACGTTCGATCAGCCCCTTGCCCCGCAACTGTACCGGGCGCGTGGGTGTGGCCACCTACGAACCGGTTGAGACCATTTCGAGTTCGGGGGAGGCAGTCATGGCCGAGCGGTTGCTGGATTTCAGTGGGAAGGTCGCGCTGGTCACCGGCGGATCAACCGGCATCGGCCGGGCGACGTCGCTGGCATTCGCGCGTCAGGGCGCCACCGTGGTGATCGGCGACGTCGACGAGCGGAGCGCCGAGACGGTGCGACTCGTCGAGGGCGCTGGGGCGAAGGGCCTCTTCGTGAAGACGGACGTCTCGAAGTCGGACCAGGTCGAAGCGCTCGTGAAGACGACCGTCGACACCTTTGGCGGGCTGCACTGCGCCTTCAACAACGCCGGCGTGCTGCCTCCGACGAAGCCGTTCGTTGAGATGACCGAGGCGGATTACGACAAGGTCCTCTCCGTCGACCTCAAGGGCGTTTTCCTCTGCATCAAGCACGAGCTGGCGCACATGGTCCGCGAGGGAGGCGGCGCGATCGTCAACACCGCGTCGGTCGCGGGCGTGATCGCGGATCCGGGAATGGCGCCGTACGTGGCGGCGAAGCACGGAGTCATCGGGCTCACGCGGGCAGCGGGGATCGAGTACGCGAGCAAAGGGGTCCGGGTGAACGCGATCGCGCCGGGTCTGGTGGAGACCCCGATGACCCGAGGGTGGCTCGACGACCCGGAGATGCGGAAGATGGTGGTCGCGCAGTCGCCGATGGGACGCCCCGCGCAGCCGGAGGAGATCGCCGGGATGGTGCTCTTCCTCTGCTCGCCGCTCGCTTCGTTCGTGAACGCGCAGGTCTTCCTCGTCGACGCGGGACATACGGCGCACTGAGCCGGAGCAGCGGTTTCCTAACGCGATGGCGAGGGCGCAGCAGTTCTCACTCGTCCCACAGGAGAGAAGGCTGGGCGAGAGGGCGCGAGCCCCGGAGTGACACCCGGAAGCCCCCGCAGCGCGCAGTGACGTGCCACGGGGCCCCCGCGACTTCGGGGACGCTCGTGTCGCTTCGCGAGCGCCTCAGAGCTTTTCGACGGGTCCCCCGGCCAGCTCCCATGCCGGGAATCCGCCCTCGAGGCTCGCCACCTGCGAGAGCCCCATCTCACGCGCGCGCTGTGCGGCGAGGGCGGACCGGCCTCCACTCTTGCAGTAGAAGACGAACTCCTTGCCAGAGGAGAAGAGGGGGTTGTGGTACGGGCTCTTCGGGTCGATGCAGAACTCGAGCATCCCGCGCGACGCGTGGACCGCGCCTCGCACCTTGCCCGTCGCACGGAGCTCCGGCTCGTCCCGCACGTCGACGAACACGACGTCGTTCCGGGCGCTCACCTTCTTCGCCTCCTCGGCAGAGTAGAGCTGGATTTGCGCCTTCGCCTGGGACACCAGCTCCTGGACACTGTTCGCCATGATCTCGATCCGTTTCTGCCTCGACGCACGGTCGTGCGGCAGGGCGTCCGCGACTCTGGACGCCTGATTCAGAGCTCACAACCGGCGCCCAGTGAGCCTGAGAGCTGGCTGACAAAGGGGGATCAACCGGCCGTCGCTTCGCATGGAAGTCGGTCTGTCATCGTGCCGCCCGCACGCCTCATGCGCCATTGTCGACCAGAAACCGCCGGCCTAGGGTGTCCCATGGCGACTGTCTTGCTGCCCAACGGGCAGCTACCCGACGCGTATTCAAGAGCTGCGCAGGGCTTCGTCGCCCCTGTCCGTTGGGCCCGCCGGAAATGATCACGGACAACGAGAACGTTCACAGCGCCTGCGTAAACGCCTGGATGGAGGGAGCCGCGAACGGCCTACCGCCCGAGCGGCTGATCCTGGCGTTCGAGCAGGCGTTGGATTCCCTGTGGCGGCGCGCGCATCAGCCCCTGGGTGAGGTCACGCTCGCCGCTATCGTCGATCGGGTCCTCTACACTGCTGCGGAGCAATACCCGATTCTCGCGCCGCTGAAGATCGACGCCAACGGGCTTCGTTGGCAGGAGCTTCGCGAGCGCGCCGCGAACATGCACGACGAACAGCTCACGGACGCGATCCGGTTCGTCCTGGTGGAGTTTCTCACGGTTCTCGGGAATCTGACGGCCGAGATCCTGACTCCCTCGCTTCACGCGGCGCTGTCCGCGGTGACGCCCGAGATCAACCGGGACGAGAAGATGTCTCAACGTGATCGCCGAGGTCCACCGAGTCTGGGCGGCGAGGACGCAAAGTCATGACGAAGAAGAATGACGCACTCATCGAGACCGGTGTGCGCAATCTGGATGCGGTCTTCGCCGGCGGATTGCCGAAGGGCTCGGCCACCGTCATCGCCGGCCCGCCGGGCTCCGGAAAGACGATCCTCACGCAGCAGATTTGCTTCCACAACGCCTCCGCCAGGCAGCCTGTCCTGTTCTTCAATACGCTCTCGGAGCCGACCGCGAAGACGCTGCGCTATCTCAAGCCGTTCAGCTTCTTCGATGCGAAGCAGATCGGCGCCGGGGTGCAGTTCCACGATCTCGGAGGGCTGCTGCGGCAGAACGGGCTCGAGGTCGCCTCCAGGCTCATCATGGAGGAGGTCAAGCGGGTCAAGCCGGCCATCGTCGTCATCGACAGCTTCAAGGCCCTCGAGGATTTCGCCATTTCGCGGGAAGAGCTCCGCAAGTTCAGCTACGAGCTCGCGGTCAATCTCATGGCGTGGGAAACCACGACGTTTCTCCTCGGTGAATATGGAGCGGCCGATATCAACACGAGCCCGCTCTTCTCGATCGTCGACGGTCTGGTCATCGTCAGCCAACGCGAGCAATCCGGCGAGCAGCAGCGTTTCATCCAGATCGTCAAGATGCGCGGGGCCAACCACAGCCGCGACGAGCACTCCTTCCAGATCACGAAGGACGGGATCGAAGTCTTCGCACCCCGCGTCACCATCCGGCGCGAAGATCGGGGCCCGGGGACGGAGCGTTGCAAGACCGGCATCTCCCATCTCGACGCAATCCTCGGAGAAGGCATCCCGCGCGGCTCCAGCCTTCTCGTCGGAGGGGTCGCGGGAACCGGGAAGACGATCCTGCTGCTTGAGTTCCTCTACCGCGGCGCCATGGCGGGCGAGAAGGGGATCATCTTCTCGTTCGAGGAGACCCCGGAGCGACTGCGTGCGACGGCGCGAGGCCTGGGCTGGGACCTCGATCGGGAGATCAATCGCGGGATGCTGGAGATCGTGTTCATTCCACAGCCCGAGATCATGGTGGAAAAACACCTGCTCATGATTCAGGAGCGCGTTCACGCGTTCCAGGCCCGCCGGGTTGCCATCGACTCTGTCTCGGTGTTTCTGCACAAGCTCCAGGATCCCCGGATCGCGCGCGAGAAGACCTTCCAGCTGGCGAGCATCATTCAGAACAGCCAGGCGGTGGGGCTCTTCGCCACCGACATTCCCTACGGCTCCGGTCAGATCAGCCGCTTCGGCGTCGAGGAGACGGTCGTCGATGGAGTCCTCCTCCTCTCCTCGACGGAGGAGGACCTGGCGCGCCGGCGGTACCTCGAGGTGTACAAGCTCAGAAACACCTCCCACCTGAAAGGGCGCCACAGTTTCTCCGTCGGCAGCGGCGGGATTACGCTCTTTCCTCGTTACGATGTGGAGGCCGATCTTCTCGTTCCTCCGCCTCCACTGGAGCCGTCGCGCCGGCTGTCGTGGGGTATCTCCGGTCTGGACGAGCTCTGCGGAGGCGGGCTGCTCGAGCGGAGCGCCACGCTCGTCTCCGGGAGCGCGGGAATCGGCAAGAGCACGCTCGGCCTGCAGTTCATCGTCGAGGGGGCGAAGCGGAATGAACCCGGGCTCTACGTCTCGCTCGAGGAGGGGCCCTCCCAGCTCCTGCAGGCGGCCGAGGGCCTCGGGTTGCCTTTGCGGGAATGGACGGAGAAGGGGCGCTGCGAGCTCATGTATCTCTCGCGCGAGCAGGTTCGCGCCAGTCAGGTCATCGCGATTCTTGCCGACAAGATCCAGTCGAAGGGCATCCGGCGGTTGGTCCTCGACGGGGTGACCAACATCGTGCCGGAGGGCAAGCTACCCGAAGAGCTGCAGCGGTTGCTCTCCGCGATCGTTACAAGATTCAAGACGCTTGGGGTGACGAGCCTCCTGACCATCGAGGCAAGCTCGATGTATCCCACCGGGACCATCACGGATCGAAACTTCTCCCTGGTCGCCGACAACATCGTCCTGCTTCGCTACGTCCGGTCTTCTGGTGAGGATCGGCCAACCGTTTCGGTAGTGAAGACACGGAGCAGCGAGCACGACCGGGGGACGTACCATCTCTCCATCACGAAGGGAGGGATCCAGATCGGGGAGCGCGTGGACGGACAGGCCGCCGCATCACCGCAAGACGATAGGAGCCCTGGTTGAGCACGCGCGGACAAGATGGAAGGTCGAGCGAGACGCGGGAAGACGCGTTGATCCGCCGCTCCCAGAGCGAGGCCCGGGAGGAGGCACGAGACGTCGCACGCGAAGAAAGCGGCTGCCGGACGGAATCAGATCCGCGCAGCCTGGATTACACGCGGCGCCTCCGGCGGCTCTACGATATCAGCACGCTCCTCACCCGCTTCGAGAGCGCGGAGCGCACGGTCCCCCAGGTCATTGCACTGGTCGCGCAGGCGCTCCCGATTCGAAGCGCGATCTTTCTCCTGATGGAGGACAAGGGCGGACCACGAACCATTCGCTGGCAGGCGGAGGGAGAGAGCGCAGACCGGATGCGGGTGGCCGAGGCTCATGCGCGCTCGGTGCATCGCTACCTCATACGCTCCGGCGGCGATCGCGACGGTGAAGAGGAAAAAGCGAAAGAGGCCTCCGCGCCTCGGTTGGCGGAGAAGTTCATCGTTCTTCCCCTGGTGATCGCGCAGCAGCCGACCTTTGGCGTCCTGCAGTTCGAGGGTGCCATCCCCTTCGACGAAGTGGACCTGATCTTCGTCAACTCCGTGGTCAACCAGCTGGCGATCGCACTCGATCGCCAGGCCGTCATCAACGCGAAGCAGGCGATCGCCGAGGCGGGCGAGAGAGAGCAGCGCCTGCTCGCCGACGTGAGCGCGGTCGTCGGGTCTTCGCTCGATTACCGGTCAACGCTCACGGCGTTGGCGCGCTCTGCCGTTCCGCAGTTCGCCGACCTCTGCCTAATCGACGAGATTGGGGAGGACGGCATCGTCCAACGCCGGGAGGTCAAGTTCGCCGACGACACGAAGCAACGGGAGCTCGCTGGCCGATTCCGGCGCCTTTCGCTGCAATCGCACGCCAGGGTGCTTGCCTCGCACCACTCGATGCTTTTCGGCAGAAGCACGGACCTGGTCGCGGGGGGCCTCGCCCAGGAGGAGGCCGACGCTCTGCGCGACGCTGGGATCGAATCCATGATGGCCGTGCCGCTCCTTGCTCGCGGGCAGAGGCTCGGGGTGCTCACGTTTGCAACAACCGCGTCAGGCCGACGCTACTCGACGCACGAACTCGGCCTCGCAGAGGAGCTCGCTCGACGGGCCGCCATCGCCATCGACAACGCGCGGCTGTTCGAACAGGCGCAGCGAGCGACCCTCGCCCGCGAGAATCTGCTCGCCGTCGTTTCCCATGATCTCAAGAGCCCGCTGGGCGTCATCCTCATGAACCTCGGCATCCTTTTGAAGAAACAGGAGGGCGACGATCGCACCGGGGCTCGCAAACAGCTCACGGCCATCCAGAGCT
>JBAWAM010000550.1:0-4630 GCA_049589315.1 Myxococcaceae bacterium | reverse complement strand
CGCGAGGACCTTGCGGAGGTTCGGCTCGTCTTCGATGACCAGCACCTTGCTCATCAGGCCGCGCGGTATAGCAGAAATGCTGCACCGCGCTTGCTGTCAACGCTGGGGCTTGCCTGCATTCTCGAGGGTGCAGATGGCGTCCGGGTGCTTGATCCGAAGCACGAGGCTCTCCAGGACCCGGAACGGGTGATTCATCCGCTGGGCCCCCAGGTAGGCGGTCGTCATGTCCATGCCGACGGCGAGGTCCAGGTTCTCTCGACCGGTCGAGATGACCACGCCCGTGTCTCCGCGGATGCGGTTCGACTGGAACACGCCGTCCACCGCGAGCTGCCGGATCGTCTCGATCTCGAGCACGCCGGTCTTCTCGTAGATCCGGTGCATCAGCGAGTAGAGGCGGGGCGACACCACCACCGCGTATGGGCCGTAGTGGCCGTGCTCGTTGAGCTTGCGGGTGGCCTCGACGATCGACATGTAGCCCGCGCCGGGCTCGGTCCAGTCACCGAGGTCGACCGTGAGCCGACCGGTCGCGTTCAGCAGCCCTTCGTAGCCCATCTTCTGGTGACCGTAGAAGATGAGCTCGTCTTCCTGCTGGGCGCAGAAGGCGGCCGCGCCAGCCGCGGCGGAGACGTCGAGCGGCGTGTTGTGGCCGCGCGCGAGCTCGATGTCTCGCCAGTGCAGGAGGAAGTCCTTGTAGATGATCGGGATCGTCAGGTACCGGCGGGCGTCGGTGAACACGGGCGCCGTGTCCTGCTCGCCGACGATGTCGACCGCCCCCGGCGACACGCCGGAGAACTCGTCGTGCGCGACGGTCTGAACGCCGGGGCCGAGCGGGCCATAGAGATCGAGGAACCGGCGGCCCACCAGCGAGCGGCGGGCGACCTGGATCACGGTCTCATTCAGGCGCGCCCACTCTTCGGCGCGGAGCGGGTTCTCGGCGTGTCCCAGGAAGTCGGCCATACGAAGGTCTCTCCTCGTCGTCTTGAATGTGGTTCGAAGTCAGCGGCGTCGCCTGAGCGACCCCACGGTGAAGGCGCCGGCGGTTGGACTGGGCGGAGCGGGGATCGCGTACAGCGTCTGGCTCGGCTCCGTCGGGATGCGAAGTTCCTCAGGGATGAACGGGCGGCGGCGAAGGTCCGCGTCACCAGAGCGTGCGGCCGAAGGCGGCGGGAGCTCCGCGGCAGGGGCCGGGGCCTCAGCGGACACCGGACGCGGATGCGCTTCGCCACGGAAGTGCGCCTCCGAATAGGGCTTCTCGAAGTCGGCGTTCTGGGTCTCGTCGAGTTTGCGGAGGAGGTACGTGGCTTCCGCGACGTGCTCCTTCTCCTCTGCAGCGAGGTGCTCGAAGAACGCCTTCGCCTCGGGCGCCTGCGCCTCCCGGGCGAGCGCTTCGTAGACGCTGATCGTCTCCAGTTCGCGCATCAGGACGAGCCGCACGCGCGCTGCGTCCGTCTGCCAGGTGCTCGAGGGGCCGTCCGTCATCGGCGCCGACCATGCGGAATGCGAGTTGCACGGTCAAGGGGGAAAATCCGACGACGGAGGGTGGTGTGCATGGCATACGGTGCGCAGTCGTGAGTGACGTTTCATCGAAGACCGATGCAGTCGTGTCTGCCCCTGTTCAACGTGCGCGCGTGAGCGGTGCGAAGGGGGCGTTGCTGGTGGCGACCGGCATCCTCGCGTCGCGGCTGGCCGGCCTCATCCGTGAGGCCGTTTTTGCACAGTACTTCGGCAACACCCCGGTGGCGGCGGCGTTCAAGGCGGCGCTGCGCGTGCCCAATTTCCTGCAGAACCTTCTCGGTGAAGGCGTGCTGTCCGCGTCGTTCATCCCGGTCTACTCGCAGGCCCTGGGCGCGAAGGACACCGAAGCCGCGGACAAGGTGGCCGGGGCGATCTTCGGGTTGCTCTCCCTGGTGACGGCGATCGTCGTCGCGCTGGGGATCGTCGTCACGCCCGGATTCATCGATCTGGTCGCGCCGGGGTTCGAAGGGGAGACGCGCACGTTGGCGATCTCCCTGGTGCGGATCCTCTTTCCGATGACGGGCCTGATGGTGCTGTCGGCATGGTGCCTCGGCATCCTGAACAGCCATCGCCGCTTCCTGCTGTCGTACGCCGCGCCCGTCATCTGGAACGGCGCGATGATTGCCGTGATGGTGGCGGTGGGTGGGCGGGTCGTGCCGGAGCGGCTGGCCGTCTATCTCGCGTGGGGCGCCGTCGCCGGCGCGCTGCTCCAGTTCGCGATCCAGCTCCCGTCGGTGATCCGGCTGCTCGGAGCATTCCGCCCTTCGCTGTCGGTGAAGTCGCCGCCGGTGCGCCAGGTGCTGCGGAGCTTCGGGCCGGTGCTGATCGGCCGAGGCGTCGTGCAGATCAGCTCGTACGTGGATCTGATCCTGGCCTCGCTCATCTCGGCGGTGGCCGTCAGTACGCTCGACTACGCCCAGCGCGTGTACCTGATCCCGGTGAGCCTGTTCGGGATGGCGATCAGCGCGGCCGAACTGCCGGAGATGTCCCGGGCGACGGGTGAGCTCAGCGACGCCTCTGCGAAGCTGCGTGAACGGGTCGAGAAGGGGTTGGCGCGGGTCGCGTTCTTCGTCGTGCCCTCCGTCGCCGCCTTCGTGGCGCTGGGGGACGTGATCGCGTCGGCGCTGCTCGAACGGGGCCAGTTCACCGCGGCCGACTCCCGGCTCATCTGGTACGTGCTGATCGGCTCCGGAATTGGCCTGCTGGCCGCGACACAGTCTCGGCTCTTCTCATCGACGTTCTATGCCCTGAAGGACACGCGCACGCCGCTGAACTTCGCGGTGATCCGGGTGGCCGTGGGCGCCGGACTCGCGTACCTGCTCGGCGTCGTACTCCCGCGCGCGCTCGGTATCCCGCACATCATCGGCACTGCGGGTGTTGCGGGTGCTGCCGGGATCGCCGCGTGGATCGAATTCTTGCTGCTTCGCCGAAAGCTCGGGAAGACGATCGGCCCGGTGCCACTTGGCGCGTCGAGGCTGCTGAAGCTCTGGGCCGCAGCCATCGCAGCGGCGCTGCTCGGCGTGTCGATCAAGATCGCGCTGACCCATACCTTCGGCGCGTCTCCGGCGGCCCTCACCGTGTGGGGCGGCAGCTTCCTGCCCCAGCCGGCGCTGATGCCGGTTGCGACTGCGGTGCTGGTGCTCGGCGCCTTCGGGGTCACGTATCTCGGGCTCACCTGGGCGTTCGGAATCCCCGAGGCTTCCGCTGTCCTTCGTCGCGTCCTGCGTCGCGAAAGCCGATAGAGCTCGAGTCACTCGACGCGCGTCATGCTGCGCATTGCTTCGAACTCGCCGCTGACGAAGGCGTCTCGGACCTCTGCTTCAAGCGCGGGGAAGGGCCAGCGCTGCAGGCCAAGGCGCCCGTAGTCGGCGTAGATCCTGCGGAGTTCGTCGGTCGTCGACTGTGCTTCGTGCTGTTGCTGTGCGTCGTTGGTCAGTCGCGCGCCGGTCCGCAGGACGCAGTAGACGGCCCATCGACCTCGCATGGTGACCCATTGTTGCAAAGGATCGGGTATCCGGCCAGCAACCCAGTTCGGTGCCACGGACGTTCCGAAAACCGCATGAGCGCACGTCCTCCTTCGGGACTGACATCCCTCCACGGGTTTTGGGAACCGATATGGCAGCAGCGACCGGCATGAAGACTGCTCGGGCGCCCGGCATGTGAAGGCGACTTGCCACAGCGCGCGTTCGTCTCCCTCTTTGAGCGGAACGGTGTCTGAAGGAGGGAGCAACGATGGTGAAGCTGATTGCGGGCGTTCTGGCGGCGGCGGGGTTGGTGCTTGCCGGGTGCGAGACGAAGCGCGAAGAGGCTGTGGAAGAGCAGCAGGGCGTTGGTGGCGCCGGTATCTACGAAGAGCCGGGCGAAGAGTCCGTGTTCGAGATCGAGCCTCCAGCTGGCCAGCAGCAGGAGAAACAGCAACAGGAGAGACAGCAGCAGGAAGGCATGGAGCAGCCGGGCACTCAACAGAACCAGTAGAGTCCGCACGCGAGCAGCGCGGCTCCCGATCTTCCATCACGGCCTGTGCGCGTGCGGCGGTGTCGGTGCGGGAGCGGGGCTCTTCGGTGATTCCGACGGGCTCTGCTTCAGCGCCGAAAGGATCTCCTTGTGATCGTTTTCGTCGCGAGCATCGGTCCCTGAACCGAGGGTGGGCATCACGAGCGCCGCGCAAGGTCCCGGCCGCCGGTGTTCCCAGGCGGCTGCGCGCGAGGACGAAGGGACCAGCACGTCCCCGCGGGGATCAGGAACGGCGGCCGGTCAACTGCGCCCATCTCCGGGCGACGTCGCGCTCGAGCCGATCCATATCGGCACCGAGCTGTTCTGCGCGGCTCCACTCGCTGCGGAAGTCGGTCCCCATGGGCGTGGGATCATCGCTGCCGACGACGCAGTGCACGTGCGCCTTCTGCAGCGTGACGAGCGGGTGCGCGCCGCAGTCGTGCTGCAACTTCCTCAGTGCGGTCGGGATCAGCAGGTGATTGCTGGTAGGGCAGACCTCGAGCGTGACGCCGCTGTCGGCCAGCCGTCTCAGGGTCTGCTCACTCTGCGCCGAGTGCACGCCGTGGCCGATGCCCTGCGGCTCGAGCGCCAGGGTTCGGTCGACGGACGCGTGCCCTTCGAA
>JBAWAM010000549.1:0-5657 GCA_049589315.1 Myxococcaceae bacterium | reverse complement strand
CTCGCGCCCCCGCCTCCGGTCGAGGAGCTGTCCCACGATGCGCCCACCCGGACGACGCAGATCCCTGCGGAGTTGCTGGCCGCAGCCCAGGGTCCGGACAGGGTCCAACGGGCAGCGCCTTCGCGGCTGCCGAAGCCCGCGGCCCGGGTGAAGCGGCCGTCGCCGCCGAAGCTCGGACCGGGGGGCAAGGGCAAGCCGCGCCTGTACCTCGAGCTCTACTGGGGGAACATCCGCAAGGAGGCGCGCAGCTTCGGCCCCATCGCGCCGAAGAAGCCGGTCACCGCTGCAGCGTCCGACAAGGCCCAGCTCCCGCTCTACGGCTTCTCCCTTCCGGAGGAGGAGTTCATCCTCGCTGAGTCCGAGGGAGACGCCTTCAAGCTGTTCCTCCCGCCCGGCGCGACGGTGGAGACCCAGGGTAGCCGCGCGCCCCAGGCGGACGGGAACCGTCGCTTTCTCACGCTCACGAAGGGATCGTCGGCGGTGCTCTCCGAAGGGGAGATGTCGCTGGTCGCGTACGTCGCGCCGCCCCCGGAGAAGTTCTTCGTCAACCCGCTGAAGGGCATGCCCTGGCTGGCCCTGAGCACGTTCGTGCTGCTCGTCAGCGGCTTCGTCTCCCTCCTCGTCTTCATGCCGAAGCCCAGCGAGATGCCGGACTTCCAGGCATCAAACCTCCCGCCGGTCGCGGTGAAGCTGATCGCACCGGAGCCGAAGAAGAAGGAGGAGGCGAAGAAGAAGGTCGAGGCCATCAAGGAGAAGGCGAAGAAGGCGGTTCCGAAGAAGGAGGCGCCGAAGGTCGCGAAGAAGGAGGAGCCCACGCCGCCGCCTGCGAAGCCCGAGAAGGCGCCGCCTCCCGAGACCAAGGCGCTCAAGGCGCTGGCCAAGCTCTCCGCCGCCGGTCCCGCCACCAACGACGTCCTCGCGGCCATCGACAAGATGGGCAACGGCCCGGGCTCGAAGAACGCGAAGAACAACTTCAAGCTCTCCGGCCTCGTCGGCAAGGACCCCATCGCCAACGCCGGGCTCGGCACCTTCGGCCTGGGCGGCGGCGGCAAGGGCGGCCGCGCGACCAAGGGCCTCGAGATGCTGAATGGCCGCGGCTCGGGTGGCATCGGCGCGCTCGGCGCCTCCGGCTTCGGCCGCGGCGGCAAGGTCGGCGGCACGGTAGCGAGAGCCTCTGCGCGCCGCATCGCGGTCCAGGGCACCATCGACCGTGAGGCGGTGGCCAAGACCGTGAACTCGCACCTGCAGGAGGTGCGGGCCTGCTACGAGCGCGCGCTGCTCAAGGAGCCCGGGCTCGCCGGCAAGGTGGTGCTCGAGTGGAACATCTCCACCGGCGGCACGGTGGTCTCCGCCAGGACCAAGTCATCGACGCTCCGCAACGGCGAGGTGGAGGG
Organism: Myxococcaceae bacterium; assembly: GCA_049589315.1. Classification (GTDB taxonomy): domain Bacteria; phylum Myxococcota; class Myxococcia; order Myxococcales; family Myxococcaceae; genus JBAWAM01. The sequence continues at coordinate 4,263 of JBAWAM010000549.1, read as the reverse complement.
CTGCATCCTCCGGAGCCTCAAGACCTGGAAGTTCCCCCCCGCAAAGGGCGGCGTGGTGATCGTGAGCTACCCGTTCCTCTTCAACTCTGTCGGCTACTGACATGCGAACCCATCTCGTTGATTACGCTCCGCTGCGCCGGGCCGCGCCGCTCATTGCCCTGCTGCTGGCGCTCGCCCCAATGGCCGCGCGCGCGCAGTTCCAGGAACTGGAGAACCCCGGCTCGGTGAGCGCGGTGCAGGAGCGCATGTACCGGATGAACCACGAGCTCGAGCTCGGGATCGGTGCCTTGCCGCTCGACGCCTTCTACAAGGGCCTCACCGTCGGGCTCGGGTACACCTACCACTTCAGCGACTCCTTCGCGTGGCGGGTGGGCCGGGGCACGTACAGCTACAACCTCGACACCGGCCTGCGCGAGCAGCTCGAGCGCGACTTCAGCGTGCTCCCGACCCAGTTCGAGCAGGTCGAGTGGATGGTCGGCTCGGACGTGGTGTGGAGCCCGATCTACGGCAAGTCCGCCTGGATGAACTCCAGCGTCCTGCACTTCGCCGGGTCGCTCTCGGTCGGCGGCACCGTGCTCAAGCTGAACACCGGCTTCCGGCCCGCGCTGAACATCGGCATCGGCGCGCGGCTCTTCAGCAACGAGTGGCTCTCGTTCCGCTTCGACTTCAGCAACAACATCGTGGTGTCGTCGGACCGGATCTTCCACGTCCCCACCCTGCAGCTCTCCACCGCTCTCAACTTCGGCGCAACCGAATGACGACTCCGCATCCCTCCGCGTCTGCGCGCGGGCTGCGACTCCAGTCCCTCGCGCTCGCCGGCGCTCTCCTCGTTGCGCCCGGCGCCTGGGCCCAGGAGCAGAACGCGCCCACGTCCAACACCGTCGATCCCGTCACGGGTGAGGCCGTCGAAGCCTCGCCGCCTGCACAGGCCACTCCCGGCCCCCAGGCGCCGCCCCCGCCTCCACCGCAGAAGGCCGACCCGAAGCTGTTCGAGGAGGCGCTGGCGGACTACTTCGCCAGGGACCCGCGCGACGCCGCGCCGAAGTTCTACGCCTACCTCGAGGGCGCGCCGCAGACGGACGAGAACTACGCCTGGGCGCAGTACTTCCTGGCGAAGTCGCTGCTGGACCTGAAGCTCACGCACGCCGCTGGCGACTACCTGGCCCGCATTGCCCGGGAGCGCACCAACCCCCAGGTGCTCCCGAAGGCGCTCGACGAGCTGCGCGTGCTCACCGACATCCCGCACGACGAGATCACCATCGACGAGCAGATCTTCGGCTCGCTCGACCTGGCCTTCCTCCCCAGCGAGACCGGCGCCTTCGCCCACTACCAGCAGGGGATGATCGCCCTGAAGGTCGGCAACGAGCGCTGGGCGGAGAACCACTTCTCCAAGCTGGACCCGGAGACGCCGGAGGCCTCGCGGGCGAAGTTCGCGCTGCTGGTCACCCGCCTCAAGCGGGCGAAGAAGATCGACGAGGGGATGATCACCTCGTTCCTCGAGCTGTCGAAGGACCCGAAGCTCACCGCCGAGATGCGCAACGAGGCCATGCTCGCGGTGGCGCGCCTGCGCTACGAGCGCGAGGAGTTCGAGGGCGCGCTGGAGGCCTACTCCCAGGTGAAGCTGCCGCCGCTCGATCCGGGCCAGGCGACGCTGTACCTGGAGGAGGCGTGGACGCGGTACCAGCTCGGACAGATCCACGCGGCGATGGGCCTGCTCACGACGCTGGAGGCCCCCTCCTTCCGCGACGAGTTCCTGCCGGACAAGTACCTGCTCCGCGCGTTCATCTACCGCGACCTCTGCCACTACCTCCCCGCCAAGCGCGCGGCGAAGGAGCTGAACCGGCGCTTCGCCGACTCGCTCGAAGCGATCCGCGAGCGGCAGGAACTGACCGAAGATCTCCGGCTGCGCCGCGCGGCCATGGCCACCGGCGCGACGAAGCGCTCGGCGGACTATCTGAGGGCGCTGGAGCTCGAGGGAGAGCGGATGGGCCGCTTCGCCGGAAGCTTCGGTGAGCGACTCTTCTCGCACCTGGTAAAGCTCTACGATCTCTCGCGCGCCGAGGCGCAGCGGGTGTTCCAGCACGAGCTGAACGAGGCGGTTCGGCACGAGGCGGACAAGCTGCTCCGCGCCTCCGAGCAGGTGCGGTTGATGGACTACGAGGTGGGTCTGAAGCTGTACGAGCGGGTCAAGCGCGGGTCGAAGCTGGTGACCGCGGCCGAGGAGAAGGCGTTGGAGATCGACCAGGTCGCCTTCCGCTTCAAGGGTGAGTACTGGAACGACGAGTTGCGCAGCTTCCGCTTCAGCCTGAAGAGCCGCTGCATCGAGGACACCGCGAAATGAACGCGCTGCTATTCGCGGCGGTGCTTGCCGTCGCCGTCCCCGGACAGGTCCGGGCCGAAAACAACCCCCTGACGTCCAAGGTGAAGGAGAAGCAGGAGCTGGTGGAGAAGCTCCGGCGCGACATCTTCAAGGTGGATCGCTCGATCCTCGAGACGGAGAAGCTCATCTCGAAGTCGCGCAACGCGCCGTACCTGCCGGATCTCCAGTTCCGCCTCGCCGAGCTGTACGTGGAGAAGAGCCGCTACGTCTATTATCTGCAGGCAGAGACGCGCCCCGAAGACTCGAAGGGCGCGATGGTGTCGCCGGAGACGCGGCTGCTGAAGGAGAAGGCGGTCCAGCTCTACGAGCGCCTGCTGCGCGAGCACCCTGACTTCCACGACGGGGACAAGGTCACCTTCTACCTGGCGCACGAGCAGCGCGAGCTGGGTCAGTTCGAGCAGATGCTCCGCACGCAGGGCCAGCTGATCCGCAACTTCCCACAGAGCCCGCTGCGCCTGGAGTCCGAGCAGATCCTCGGCGACTACTTCTTCGACAAGGCGGACCTGACCGAGGCGGAGAAGCACTACAAGGTGATCCTCGACGCGCCGCCGTCGCCGGTGCACGACCTCGCCCGCTACAAGATGGGCTGGATCCGGATCAACCAGGGCAAGCACGCCGACGCGGTGGAGTACTTCGAGGCCGCCGCGGCCAGCGCCCCGGTGCCCGGAATGGACCCGACCAAGGCGCTCAACGTGAAGCGCGAGGCCCTGCTCGACCTCGTCTACAGCTACACCGAGTCGCGCTCGCCGAAGGGTGCGCTGAACTACTTCGAGAAGCTGTCCGACTCGCGGGCGACCTTCGCGCTGGCGCTGGACAAGCTGGGCACCCGCTACTTCATCAAGCAGCAGTACGAGTACGCCATCCCCACCCTGCGCCGGTTGATGGAGATCCAGAGCGATCCCGAGATGGACGCCGAGCGGGCGATGAAGATCTACGACTCGATCAAGGCGGCGAAGGGCAAGGTCCTGCCGGAGCCGGACGACGTGCGGTTCATCGTGCGCGCCGCCGTGGAGATCAAGGTCGATCCGGAGAAGGACGAGAAGGATCGGAAGAAGCAGCTGGCGGAGCTGGAGGAGATGGCGCGCGATCTCGCCACCACCCTCCACCTGCACGCCGAGAAGCAGGACGCGCAGAAGCACTACGTCGCGTCGGCGGACGCGTACGAGGTCTACCTGTCGCTCTTCCGGCCGGAGAAGAACGTCCGCACCATCATGCGCAACCGCGCCGACGCGCTCTTCGCTGCGAAGCGCTTCCCGGACGCCGCCCGGCAGTTCGAGGAGCTGGCGAAGCTGATCGAGTCGAAGAAGGGCGACAAGGAGAACACCCACGAGTCCGCGCTCTACGGCGCGCTGCTCTCGCACTTCTCCGCGCTGAGGAAGGGTGACGTCGAGAAGCTGGACGCCTTCGAGGTCGCCGACGCGCGGCAGGCGCTGAAGCTGCTGGGCGCGGAGTACGTGTCGCGCTACCCGCAGACGGACAAGGCAAACGAGGTGAAGTTCAACATCGCCCGCGCCTACTACGACGACGGCGAGTACGAGAAGAGCGCCGAGCTGTTCACCGACTTCGCCCTCAAGCATCCGGCGCACAAGGACGCGGCGGTGGCCGGTCACCTCGCGCTCGACTCGCTGCGCCAGCGCTACGACTTCAAGGGCCTGGAGGAGACGGCGAAGAAGTTCATCGGCTCGAAGCTGCCGGCGACCTTCGTGGCCGAGGTGAAGGACATCGTGACGCAGAGCCGCTCCGAGGCGCTGGGAGAGCTCGCGCTGCGCAGCTCGACCGAGACGGGCGACGTGGTGGAGGGCCTGGTCAAGGTGGCCGGAGAGAACAAGGGCACCGACATCGGCGAGAAGGCGATGTACGGCGCGTTCTCCGCCGCGCGCGAG
>JBAWAM010000548.1:0-1704 GCA_049589315.1 Myxococcaceae bacterium | reverse complement strand
GTCCGACCCTGAGCACCTCGCGGCCCCCGAGCTCGAGCCGGTCCCCGAGCCGACGCCCGAGCCCGAGCACTCCCCGGCCTCCGCCGAGACGGAGTGGGCCGTGCCGCAGCACAACGCGCCCCCCGAGCTCCCCGAAGAACCGCCCACCCGGAACGTGCCGCTGATGAACCACGCGGCCCTGTTCGCGGAAGCACAGGCGGCCCAGGAGGCCCAGGACGCACAGGAGTTCAACCCCGAGGCGACCCGCGTCGCGACGATCCCCCAGGAACTCCTCCAGGCCGCGACCCAGGCGGGATACGACCCGTATCCGTCGGTCTACCAGCCGGCGCAGTTCGCTCCGCCTCCGGTCCAGGCCGCGTCGGAGAACCAGGAAGAGGGCCACTTCCAGGACGTGTACCGGGAGTTCCTCCAGACGCGCGAGGCGTGCGGGGAAGGCGGCGACGGGCTGACCTACGAGAAGTTCGCCGTGAAGTTGCGGAAGAACCGCGACCAGCTCGTGGCGAAGTACCACTGCCGCACCGTGCGCTTCCAGGTCTACGTGAAGGAAGGCAAGGCCGCGCTCAAGGCGACTCCGATCAAGGACTGAGCGCCTCCCCATTGGCATCTCGGTTGCTCCCCTTCTAGACTTCGCTCGTTGCGGGAGGAGCCCACCGGATGGCCGGCGAAGTCCTGGCGCTGTTCAGACAACCGGAAGCGATGTCGGGCCGGGAGGCCGAGCTCTCCGCCCTCCAACGAGAACACGAAGAGGCGAGGACCCAGGGGCGAGCACGGTTCGTGTTCGTCCGGGGGCCGGCCGGTGTCGGCAAGAGCCATCTCTTCCGGCTCTTCAGGACCCAGGTCGCGTCCGGCGGCGGGTCGGTGTTCGAGTCGGACTCTCCCCGTGAAGTTCGGCGCCCGTTCGGCGTCTTCGCCGGCATGCTCTCGCACCTGCTGGAGCATCTCAGCCACGCAGGGCTCCCGGAAGCGCAGCTCTCGCTTCTCTCCCGGCGGGTGGCGCCGGTCACCCGGGGCACCCAGGTGTCGGAGGCCCAGCGGCTCGACCTGTTCGACGCGGCCTCGGAGTTGTTCGTGCTCGCCGGGCGCGAGTCTCCGCTGTTCCTGTTCCCGGACGTCGATGCGGCGGACAAGTCGTCGCTGGAGCTGTTCCGGTATCTGGCGGCGGTGGTCACTGCGCCCGAATCGTCGGCGGGGGGGCTGTTCGTCGCCTCGTTCAGGGAGGACGCCACCCTGCCGGCGCCGCTCTCGGACGTGCTGTCTCGCGTGAGCGCGCGCACGCTTCCTCTCACTGGACTGGACCTCGAGGGGATCCGCGCGTTCCTCGCGCGCACCGAGGTGGCGCAGAAGCTGTTCGAGGCCACCGGCGGCATGCCGGATGCGCTCGAAGACCTGCTCACCCGTCCGGCGCCCGCACCGGTGGAGCTGTTCTCGCGTCGGGTCGATCGGCTCACCGATGACGGGCGCGAGCTGCTCGCGACGCTCGCGGTCGCGCCGCAGGCGCTGTCGCTTCAGACGCTCTCCAGCGTCGCGGCCCTCCTGGGAGCGCCGCCGGTGGAGGGCATCGCGGCGCAGCTCGATGCGCTCGTCCGCGAGCACGTCGTCACCGTGCGGCACATCGGCGGCGAGTCCGTCTACCGCTTCTCCCGCGAGCAGGAGAAGAACGCGTTCGCCGACGGGCTCTCTGCCGAGCGGCAGGGCGCGCTGCGC
>JBAWAM010000547.1:0-1618 GCA_049589315.1 Myxococcaceae bacterium | reverse complement strand
GGTCGGCGGCCGGGGCTGAGCGCAGTTTGCCCTCATAGGAGAGTTCGGAGACGGCCCGGCACAGCTCCGAGGTCATCCGCCACGAGTCGGCCAGGAAGTAGCCAAGTTCCTGCGGAAGCGTGGCATGACCGGCGGAAACCCAGCCCAAGGCCGACTCGTCCACGGGTTCGGGGTGTGCGCCCTGGCTGACCTGCGGCAGCTGCTGCGGGTCGCCGAGCAGGAGCAGCCGGCTGCTGGCCTGCGCCACGGCCAAGGTATTAGCCAAAGAGAACTGGCCGGCCTCGTCGATCACCAGCAGGTCCAGCGACCCGGCCGGGACATTTGCCCCGGTCATCGTCCACGCCGTGCCGCCGATGAGGGCGCCGCCCGGCGAACTGAGCAGGCGCGCCACATCCTTCGCCGATCGCTGCCCCCAGGGGAGCGGCTCCGCGTGTTTGACGTCCTTGGCGACCACGGAGGGATCGACGCCGGCCTTGGTTACAGCGGTCTTCAGGAGATTCTCCACCACAGCATGGGACTGGCCGACGACGCCGACTTTCCAGCCCCGGGCCACCAGCCGGGCGATGACGTGCGATCCCACGTGGGTCTTGCCGGTCCCGGGAGGGCCCTGCACCGCCACATAGGAGCGGTCCAACGCTTCGACGGCCGCCGTGATCGCGTCAATGAACCGGTCCGGGCCTTCACCCGGCGCGGGCAGCGATGCCCCGGATACAAGCCGTGGCGGAACCCGGCGGACCAGATCCAAAGCCGGATGACGTGGGAAAGCGGGCGGCGTGCGCTGCAATGCCGCGGTGACGACGGAGGCCAGGGCGGCCAACGCGTCCTCGAGGCTCTTGGTCTGGATGGGCTGGTCCTCGGTCAGTGCGACAGGGACCTGGGCATACGGGTCGATGCCCTTGCGGAGCTTGTCCCGGATGACGACCGTGTCCCTGCCGTCCTCGTGGCCCAGCTCCAAGACCTCGGTGCCGAACCAGCCGTTGCGCCCGGTCCCGTTGATTCCCGTTCCCCCAAGCCCGGCCGGAAGCGGCGGCTCATACATGCGGAACCACGTGCTGCCCTCACGGAGGTCCGAGCCCGGGCTGACCGTGCCGATCAGTTTCACCCGCCGCTCCGGAAGCTTGGCGCCATCTTTCCACCAGTCCTCCAGCACCTCAGCGTCCTCGACGAGGAAGACATTGCGGTCCTGCTGGTGATGCGTGTCGGGGCCATTCTCACAACGGTCGAAGTGCGCCCACCAGAACGCCTTGCGCTCCCTCCGGTGATAGCTGACCGCCGCCGCCAGCATGGAAACTGCCTTCCGGTCATCCTCGGACAGGCCGACGCCTGGACCCGCCAGTCCTGCCAATGCCACTTCAATCGGATCCAGTTCAGCCGAAGCCGGTCCGGAGTCAGCGCCGGCACCATCGGCCGTGGACGCGGCTGCGGCGTGCGCGGCGTCCCCGCCCGGCTTGATTCCGCGCTCCCGGGCCAGGCCCAGGAGCCAGTTCCGTAGCTCCAGCGTGGAGAGGCAGTCGTATTCGTTGTAGTCGGAGATCCCGGCGAGGATTGTGGCCGCTTCGTCGGGCCGCTCATTGTCCCTCGCGTCGCAGTACCGTGCGTAGGCAATCACGGAGGCGCC
>JBAWAM010000546.1:0-5328 GCA_049589315.1 Myxococcaceae bacterium | reverse complement strand
AAACTGGTCACCCGACCATGTTCCGGAGATGTCTCGTCGAAATTCTCGGGACGTTTCAGCGGGTTGGAAGGTGGCCCGCGGGGCCTTTTCGGCCGGTCGACCGACAAGTTGTCCTGGACCCCGCCGGCCTCGCGGCGGCTGAAGCGCGCTACCTCCCTCGGCGCGGGGACCCACGCGGCCAGTCCACGCGAAGGGGGCACTTCAAGGGAGCATCAGCGCGTGCGAAGCAGTGGCCGACCTCGACACGGCAACCTCGAGTCAACCCGACGCCTTCAGGCTGGATCAGCCAGCCCAGATCAGCGCCGTCGATCGGGGTGGTGGAGAACCCTCGCGGGCGCGCAAAGCGGGCTCGCGCGGGTTACCTTGCCGTCATGTCAGACGTCCTCGATCAACTCGTTCGCCTGCTCTCCCTCGAGCGCATTGAAGAGAACCTGTTCCGCGGCCAGAGCCAGGACCTGGGCTGGGGCCATGTCTTCGGGGGCCAGGTGCTGGGCCAGGCGTTGTCCGCCGCCGCCAAGACGGTGCCGCAGGACCGCCCGGTGCATTCGTTCCACGGTTACTTTCTGCTCACCGGGCAAGTGGACAAGCCCATCGTCTATGACGTGGACCGGATCCGCGACGGCAGGAGCTTCACCACCCGTCGGGTCAACGCCATCCAGAACGGGCAGGCGATCTTCAGCATGTCCGCGTCGTTCCAGGGGATGGAAGAGGGCTTCGAGCACTACGACGTGATGCCGGAGGTCTCCGGGCCAGACGGGCTGCTCTCGCAGGTCGAGCACGCCCGTCGGATCGCCCACCTGATCCCGCCCCGGCTGCGCGAGAAATTCACCTCGGAGTCGCCGATCGAGATCCGCCCGCTGGAGGAGCCGAGCCTGATCAAGCCGAGGGTCCGGCCTCCGCGGAGTACGGCGTGGCTGCGTGCCAACGGGCCGTTGCCGGACGATCCGGCGCTGCACCGCTACCTGCTCGCGTACGCCTCGGACTTCAACTTCATCAGCGCGTCCCTGTACCCGCATGGAGTGAGCTGGCTGTCGCCGGAGATGCAGGTGGCGAGCCTCGATCACGCCATGTGGTTCCACCGCCCGTTCAAGATGGACGACTGGCTGCTTCAGGTCGTGGAGAGTCCCTCCGCCTCCGGCGCTCGCGGCCTGGTCCGGGCCCACTTCTTCACCCGGGACGGCAGGCTCGTCGCCACCAGCGCGCAGGAGGGCCTCATCCGCAAGCGCTGAGGGTCTCCTCACTCGACGCGCAGCAGGTAGGGCAGCTGGGCCTTGAGACCCGGCTGCAGCAGGATGGGGGAGGGGATCCCCGTCTCCTTCAGCAGCGCGCGCAGGGACTCGGAGGCCGCCGTCGCGTCTGGCGCGATGGCCTTGAGCGCCTCCCGGACGAACGGCGAATCCGCGGCGCCGGCGAGCAGGCCCGAGGTCTCGTCGTAGATCCGCAGCTCCACGTCCTCTCCAGCCGTGATGCCGGCCCGGTTGCGCGCCGCGTCCACGGCGTCGAGGAGCGTCCCGAGCTCGTCCACCAGCTTTCGCTCTTTCGCCGCCGTGCCCGACCACACGCGCCCCTGCGCGATCGCGTCGACCTGTTCCTTCGGCAGGGACCGTGACTTGCTCACCTCGGTGATGAAGTCGTCGTAGAACCCATCGACCCAGCGCTGCGCGGCAGCCTGTTCGTCCGGCGTCCAGGGCTCGAACGTGTTGAACAGCGACGCCTGCTCGCCGCGCTCGATCGTCTCGTTGCGGATCCCGAGCTTCTCCGCCAGGGGCTGCACCGCGGGCTTGAGGATGAACACGCCGATGCTGCCGGTCAGCGTCGTGGGATCTGCGTAGATCGTCTGGGCGCCCATGGCGGCGTAGTACCCGCCGGACGCGGCGACGTTGCCCATCGAGGCGATCACCGGCTTCTTCTTCTTCGCCTCCAATACCGCGCGGTACATCAGGTCGGACGCGAGGGCGTCGCCTCCACCGGAGTCGATCCGCAGCACGATCGCCTTCACCAGGGGATCCGCCGACGCCCGCTCCAGCGCGCGCACCACCGACTCCGCGCCGGCGACCTCGGCGAGCCCGAACGGATCCTGTCGGCTCTTTCCCGTGGCGATGGTGCCGATCACCGGGACGATGGCGATGGCCGGGGCACGTCCCCACCGGACGTGATCGGGCGCTTTCCTCTTGTACTCGCCGGCGAAGCGCCCGCCCGGAATGGCGGCCTTGAGCTTGTCTTCGAGCTCGCTGGGCTCGATCACCGCGTCCACGAGCTTGAGCGAAACGGCCTGCTTCGGCGTCAGCAGACCCTGGTCCAGGGCGCCCTTCACCTGCTCCGGCGAGAGCTTGCGCATCTGGGCGATGCCGTCGACCAGATGCGCGAACTGATCGTCGAGATACGCGTTGAGCACCTCGCGCTGCTCCGGGCTCATGTCCGCGCGCGTGAATTGGTCCGGCGCGTTCTTGTACCGGCCGACCCGGGCGACGTCCCACTTCACGCCAAGCTTGTCGCTGCCTTCGCCGAAGAACGTCACGCTCGCGGACAGACCGTTGACGAGCAGCATCGCCTGCGGGACGGCAAAGATCTCGTCCGAGGCTGCCGCTGCGAAGTATTCGGCGTCCCCGGCGGTGAAGAGGATCGAGACGACCTTCTTGCCCGACCTCTGCAACCGCCCGATCGCCTGTCGCAGCTCCTCGGCGCGGCCCAGTCCGAAATCCTGCAGCTGTTCGATCTTGAGGACCACCCCGGAGAGATGCGGATCGCGCTCGGCCTGTACCAGCAGCTGCGTGAGCTGCAGCCAGGGATCGGCCTCCCCCCCGCCGAGGATGGTCGTCTCGCGGGTCAGGCTCGCCGGCACATCGATCAGGGCGATGGCCTTGCCCGGCTCGAACCCGGAGTACGCCGCGCCGCTGAGCCGGGCCTGGATCACGTGGTCGAGGCCACTGCCCGTGCCTCCGCCCGCATAGGTCACGCCGAAGTGGGGGAGGTTGACCGCCGCGGTGAGCTGGAGGCCGAGGTCGTTCGTCGGGTCGAGACCGTGCGAGAAGCCAGCGCCCAGCACCAGTCCACGCAGCGGCTCACCCTGGAGCACGTACTGCAACCGGCCGCGGGTGAACGTGTCGTCGGTGAAGAGGTAGCCGGCGCTGAGGGTCAGCCGCTCTCCGATGGGCCGGACGCCGACCGCGAATTCGTACGAGCGATCCAGCAGCAGCGGCGCTCCCGGCGAGCCCGGCGCCAACCGCTCGCGCGGTTCGTTGACGTTGCGGATGCCCAATCCGATCGACAGCCAGTCGTTCGGCCGCGACATCACGCCGAGATCCAGCGACGCGGCCTGGTCGAGGAAGGCATTGTCGCTCGCGTACAGCCCCAGCGAGGCGCCCAACGAGAACACGGGGGAGCCCAGGGACAGCCCCCAGGTCGTCCGGCGACGCTCGATCTGCGCGAAGGAGCTGGAGCGAACCCACTCGAAGCCCAGGCCTACGCCGACCGCATCGGAGAAGGTGTGGCCAAGGAAGACGCCGTCGATCACCAGGTTCCGGTCGACGTTCCGGTCGTGCAGGTAGAGCAGCTGGGGTCCCCTCAGGTGCAGGAGGCCCGCGGGGTTCACCAGCGACGCGGTCGCTTCGTCCACCAGCGCGGCGGTGGTGGGCGGCAGGGTCAAGCCGCGGGAGAGGTCGTCGTCACGAAGGAGGGTGACGGGTTGAGCGAAGGCCACCGTGGAGGAGATGGCCAGGAGGGGCGCGACGAGTCGCAGAGTGCGCATACGGCGCCGACTCTACTCCCGACGTCGCGCTACCAGTCCTCCATTCCACTGACACTGTCGAGCGGATCGCCATTGCTCTGGGTCGTGCGTTGCCGGGTGCGCCCGCCGCGATCCTCGCGGTTCCAGTCCTCCATGCCGGTGCGGGTGTCGAGGGGGTCAGCCGTGCGCTTCTCCGGCTGTTTCTCGGCGTTGAGCAGCGCGTTGACGAGACGCCCCACCTCCGCCTCGAGCTGGCCGAACTCGTCGCCCTGGTACACGATTCTCCGGTGTGAGATCCGGCGCCCCGAGCGCAGATCGAACAGCCCGATCGTCAGCACGGTCCCGCCCTGGTCGCCCAGGTCCTTCACCGTTCCGATGATCGCCTGGTCCAGGCGGAGCGTTCGGGCCAGGTTCTGGAGCGACGCGCCGCCGCCCTTGCTGGCCTCCGCCGCCACGGCGTCCATTTGCGCGTCCCAGGCCTTCCATGCCCGGGTCGGGACGAGATCGGCGACGACCTCGAGGTCCTCCTCCGTCACGTCGATGAGCTGACCGTGTCGCGTGAAGCCCGGACGCTCGACTCTCAAGTGATGCCGGCCCACGGGGATCGTCTGGAGCACCAGCGGGCTGTAGCCCTTGAATTCGCCGTCGAGGTAGACGCGCGCACCGGCTGGACGCGTGACGACCCTGGCGGCGCTGCGGAGCAGGGTGGTCCGGTCCGTCGACACCTCGGTGCGCAGGTCGATGATCTCCCGTCCCAGTCGCTTCGGGTCGAGCTCCAGGGTGGGCCCCAGCGTGAGCAGGTCGAGCAGCGTGAGCTTCGCCTGGTCCGACTTGCCGCGCTTGTGCAGCACCGCCGCGTACATCGCCAGCGCGTCGCAGAAGTGGCCGCACTCGGTGAGCGCGCCGGCCGAGCTCTGGAACTCCTTCAGGGTGGCGCGCAGCTTCCGCTCTGCATCTGCGAAGTTCCGGTCCTCGAAGGCGCGGCGGCTCTCGTCGTAGCCCTTCTCCGCGCGCTGGAGCGACGCCTTCGCCGCGTCGTCCACCGGCACGCTGAAGAGCTCGTCCGTGGACTTCGGCGCGACGCCCGGGAAGGACTCCAGCGCCTCGAACATCCAGGACTCGAGCTTCGGCGCGGACGCCTCGGCGCCCTGGTCGAGGGGGATGAGGAGCGCCGTCATCCGGTTCGCCGTCGGCGGGGGCGCGGCCAGGGCAACTGCCGGAAGGAGGGCGAGCACGGAAAGCTTCATGGGAGACCTCATCTACGTTACGGCGATATCAGGAAGTCCTTCGCCACCGCCATGTGCTGCATGTTCGAGGCGCTGCTGTCCCCCGACTGCACGGGCGCGACGTCCGCGAGCGGGGTGTAGACCCGGCTGTCGAAGACGATCCCGTTCGGGAAGATGCTGGCGCCGACTCGCAGGGGCGTCTCGAGCACGTACAGATCGGGGTCCGCCAGCACCCAATCGTACGGTTTGGAGCGGGAGGCGTTGGTGTTGCCGTTCCCGTTGTGGTCGGTCGGCCATGGCGAGTGCACGTTCGAGGTGACGACCACCTGGGAGAACGTGTTGATGCAGGGCTCCGTGCGGTTGTCGGTGTTGAAG
>JBAWAM010000545.1:0-2587 GCA_049589315.1 Myxococcaceae bacterium | reverse complement strand
GGCTATGTCGGAGGGGTTCCACCCGTTCCCATCCCGAACACGGAAGTTAAGCCCTCCAGAGCCGATGGTACTCCGCGGGAAACCTCGCGGGAGAGTAGGTCGCTGCCGGATTTTTTTTGAAACCCCGACACTTCGAAAGAGGTGTCGGGGTTTCGCCTTTGCGGGTCCGGGTTGCCGAAACGGCAGGCCGGACGCAGCTTCGAAGGACCATGCGCGAGCCGAGTCAGCTCGCCGCCTTCGAATTGAGTCTGCGTGCGGAGGCGGCCCGCCGTTCTCCTCGCTTCGAGGATGAACCCTCGACCGCAGACGACGCCGCTTCGCTTGCGCCTCTCGATGGGCACATCGTCCCCGGCAATCGCTTCAAGCTCCTGCGCGACGGGGTCGAAGCCTTCCCGGAGATGCTGGATGCGATCCGCATCGCGCGCCGGAACATCCGGCTCGAGGTCTACATGTTCATCGACGATTCGGTCGGTGAGCTGTTCGCCCGGGCCCTGACAGAGGCGGCCCAACGAGGGGTCCAGGTCACCATTCTCTACGATTGGATCGGATCTTTCGGTACCCGCGCTGCGTTCTTCAGGCGGCTTCGGGAGCAGGGCGTGGACGTCCGCGCCTTCAAGCCCCTCTCCTTCGCCCGAGGCATCGGGGCGCTGATCCGCCGCGACCATCGGAAGATCCTGGTGGTGGATGGGGAGATCGCCTTCGTCGGGGGGATCAACCTCGCCGCAGAGTGGGCGCCCCGCGGGCACGGCGGAGGGTGGCGGGACGACGTGATGAAGGTCGAGGGCCCCGCCGCGCTGATGCTGGAGCGGCTGTTCTGCGCGAGCTGGCGGATGGAGGCCCACAAACGGCTCTATCGACTCCGGCGACGTCACGCAGGGCGGCGTCAACGGCTGCTGACGCGGGGGGACGCCAACGCGGTGATCCTCTCTTCGCGCCGGGCGATCCATCGTGCCTACCTCCGGGCCATCGAGCACGCGCGGGAGTCGGTGATGATCGCCAATGCCTACTTCCTGCCGGACCGGAAGCTGCTCGGGGCCCTCCGTGACGCCGCCCGGCGCGGGGTCAGGGTGCAGCTCATCCTGGCCGGGACGTCGGACCATCCGATCGTCAAATGGGCGGGCCGCGCACTCTACGATCGCCTGCTCAGGTGGGGCGTGGAGATCCACGAGTGGCACGACGGCGTGCTGCACTCGAAGACCGCGGTGGTCGACGGGGCGTGGGGCACGGTCGGATCCTTCAACCTCGAGCCGATGAGTCTGCGCTTCAACTACGAGGCGAACCTGGTCTTCAGCGATCGCCGGTGGGGCGGAGCCCTGGCGCGCTCCTTCCTCGAGGACTGCCGCAGGTGCCACCGCATCGACGCTGAAGCGTGGCGGAACCGCGCGCTGTGGCGTCGACTCCTGGAGCGCGGACTCTTCCTGTTCCGTCGGTTTCTCTAAATGGCTCGCCTGAACGCTCCGACACCCCAAAGTCTTGCGCAGGATTGCCTGCCTGCTATGTGTGCCGCGCCCGAAGCCGGGCCGAGCGTCCGGCTCCGCATTGAGCGCGAAAGGACGGAATCGGCACATGGCTAAAGTGCAGTCGAAGGACAGCTTCGGCATCCGAAGCAAGCTCCAGGTCGGCAAGACCAGCTGGGATTTCTTCAACCTCGGTGCGCTGGCGAAGCAGCGGCCTGAGGTGGCGAAGCTGCCGTTCTCGCTGAAGGTGCTGCTCGAGAATCTGCTGCGCCATGAGGACGGTCGGGTGGTCACGAAGGACCACGTCGAGGCGCTCCTCAAGTGGGATCCGAAGAAGGACCCGGAGACGGAGATCTCCTTCCACCCGGCCCGCGTCCTGATGCAGGACTTCACCGGCGTCCCCGCGGTGGTGGACCTGGCGGCGATGCGCGAGGCCACGCAGAAGATGGGCGGCGATCCGAACCGGATCAATCCGCTGCACCCGGCGGATCTCGTCATCGATCACTCCTTCCAGGTGGATCGGTTCGGCTCCGTCTCCGCGATCGACGAGAACGTGAAGCTCGAGTTCGAGCGCAACAACGAGCGCTACGTGTTCCTCCGCTGGGGACAGCAGGCGTTCAAGAGCTTCGGCGTGGTGCCCCCGGGGACCGGCATCTGCCACCAGGTCAACCTCGAGTACCTCGCCCAGGGCGTGTTCAAGGGTGAGGGCGACGTGGCCTACCCGGATACCCTCGTCGGCACCGACTCCCACACCACCATGGTGAACGGGCTCGGCGTGGTCGGCTGGGGCGTGGGCGGCATCGAGGCCGAGGCGGCGCTGCTCGGTCAGCCGATCACAATGCTGATTCCGCAGGTGGTGGGCTTCAAGCTCAAGGGCAAGCTCCCTGAAGGGGCCACCGCGACCGACCTGGTGCTCACCGTCACCCAGATTCTCCGCAAGCACGGGGTGGTCTCCAAGTTCGTCGAGTTCTACGGCCCGGGCGTCTCCGCGCTGTCGCTCCCCGACCGCGCCACCATCTCCAACATGGCGCCCGAGTACGGCGCGACGATTGGCTTCTTCCCGGTCGACGACGAGACGCTCCAGTACATGCGCTTCACCGGCCGCTCCGAGGACCAGGTGAAGTTGGTCG
>JBAWAM010000544.1:0-22552 GCA_049589315.1 Myxococcaceae bacterium | reverse complement strand
CCAACTCCTACGCGTGGAACGACACGGTGGAGCCCATGTTCGACCTCAGCTCCGAGCTGGGCGGCTCCATGGTGGGCAAGCTGATTGGCCAGAAGCTGGTTGTCTACGACGTCAAGGACGCGGCCGGTAACGTGACGTCCGTGAAGATGGAGCTCTACGTGGACACGGGCTCCGTGGACCTCGAGGCGCCGGACCTGTCGAAGCAGAACTGGCGGCTGCTGGCCGAGTACAGCGACGACGGCACCAACTGGCCCGACCCGGCGGCGGAGACGTACATCGACGGCTGCAACGGCAGGAAGGGACAGATGTTCACCTGGGGTGGCCCCTACATCGCCCTGCGGTTGGATAACAACGTCTGGAACCTCTACAAGATGTCGGTCCGGCCCATCCGGCCGGTGAAGCTGAACTGAGGTCCGGTCCCCGGGGCGAAGCTCGCTCCGGGGGCCTTGCATGCGGCGGCTCGAGCCGATCGAGAACCGCGAACGCCGCCGCATGCAGGGCCTCATCGTCGCACTCCTCGCGTGCGGCAGACGTGCTTCGAGCTGGGAGCGCTGAACTGAGGTCGGTCCCCGGGGCGGATTCTTTGACGGGATACGGCGCTTCACCCCAATGCCCCGTTCATGAGCCCCAACAAGCCGAAGCCCTTCCGCTACCGTCGGTTGACCTCCACGCGCAATGTGAACGCCGTCGCTGAATCGAAAGGAACCTTTTCCGGACGCGGCATGGTCGCAGTGGACATGCTCGTGGCTGAGGCGTCCGCCGTCCGCGACGTCTACGCCGAGGAAGATTCCGGATCGGTCGAGGACCTCAGTCGGAGGCTTCGCGATGGAGAGCTGATGCCGTCCGACCTCGTCGAGTGCGACGGCCGGTGGAGCACCTTCGCGGAATCTCCCGACTTCTTCGAGGTCTGCGAGGGGCTCGTAGACCGGCGCCAACTTGGGTACACCCTCAAAGCCGTCGGGCTCGCCGTCCTGGCCTTTGTGGCATTTGGCCTGATCCTTTGGGGCCGACTCTCGAGGCTATGAGACATGACCACCCACCTTCGACGACTCATTCCTGCTGTGATCGCGTCAGTCCTCGTTCTCGGCACGCAGGCATGCGTTCCGAGTACAACCGGAGAGATCCCTGGTGCCATTCGTGGGATCTGGGCGATCTTGATCATCGGTCTCCTGGCGCTCGGAGGAATCGCGGTCGCCGCGCTCCGGAAAGCCACCGCCGCAGAGCGCGAATTGCGTGCGCTCCAGGTCGAGGTGGAAGAGCTCGTTCGCCGCTCATCGCGCCGGTCCGGATAGCGTGGTGCTCGGCTCGTCAGTTCGGGCGAGGCCACGATCGGGTTGGGGGGAGAGAAGATGCGCTTCGCCCGAGCAGGAGCAGCGCGTCCCCGAGCGCGGCGCAGGGGATTGAACGGGGAGCGCCCACGTTGTGCCGGAGAATGCTCGCGCGTCTCCGGCTCCCGTCTGGATGAGTCACCGACCCTTCATTCTCCGGCACAGAACTCGGCGGAATGGCGAAGGCAGTGGAGCAGTATGGCAGCGCAACGTGCGGCGGGGTCGACCGACGGTCATCGAAGCTGCGGTAGGCCCACCTCGAGGATCTGCTTCGTCACGCCATCGAGCGCTTCGGTCACGCCTGCTCCCCGCTCGAGGTCGCCCGCCGGCGGAGGTGAAACGCCCAGGTCGTTTGTGCTAGCTCGTCCCGCGCGATGACGACCAGGACGCGGGCGCACGGCGCGAAACAAGTCAGTGCCGAGGACGAGCCACTGCTCGAGCCGCACCCGTGCATCGGCTGCGGCGCGACGCTGTCCGCACCGAGGTGCCACCACTGTGGCTCGTCGGCGCGCGTGGGCCGGTATCGGACGGTTCGCGTCGTCTCGCAGTCGCCGCGGGGTCGGATGTACGAAGCAGTCGACGACGCGGGCAGACGCGTCGCGCTGAAGGAGCTCGTCTTTGCCACGGTCCCGTCGGTGGAACAGGTCGACGGGTTCGAGCGCGAAGCGGCGCTCCTCTGCGAGCTCGACCACCCGCGCATCCCGCGCTTCGTGGACAGGTTTCGTGAGGGCACTGGCGTCCATATGCGGCTGTACCTCGCGCAGGAGTTCGTCGAGGGGGAAGACATGGCGCAGGTCCTCGCGCGCCGGCGGATGAGTGAAGACGAGGTTGTCTCGCTCGCGCGCGAGGTACTCGATGTTCTCCGGTATCTGCATGGTCTCTCGCCGCGCATCGTCCACCGCGACGTCAAGCCGGCGAACATGGTGCGGCGCTCGGATGGAAAGCTCGTGCTGGTGGATTTCGATGCCGCACGCGAAATCGCTCCCGATGGGACGCACCGCGCGACGCTCGTCGGAACCTTCGGATACATGCCGCCCGAGCAGCTCGGCGGGACCGTGGACGCTACCAGTGACCTTTATGCGCTCGGCGCAACGATGCTGCATCTGCTCACGCGACGCCCGCCCCATGAGCTGATGGACGTTGCGCGTGAGCTGCCCGAGGACCGGCTGGCGAACGTTTCTCGAGGGCTCCGGCGGATCCTTCGCAAGATGCTCAGCCCGAAGCGGGATGCCCGGTTCCAGAGCGCGAGCGAGGTGTTGCTCGCACTCGATGTGCAGCGCGATGAGCAGGAGGCGAGGGCCACCGCACCCGCGCAAGCGATCGGCGTGGCTGCAGGTCGCGGCGCTCAGCCGCGCTCGTCGTGGACGCCGTCCAGTCAACGCGGTGCCGCATCTCCTCGGAAGCAGAGCCGGAGCGACCGTCCGATTCTGGCACTTGCTGTCGTGGGGGTGATCCTCATCGGGTCGATGACGGTGATCGGTGCACGCACACCTGAGTCCCCGAGGCCCCGGACCGCGGCTGAGACTCAACCCGATCGACCGAAGGTGAAACTACATCAGCCTGTGCATGAGTTCTTCGAGCTGCAAGCAATCGGCGCCGACAAGCCGTGGCTGACAGGCAAGGTCGCCTCGGTGACCGTATTCGACCGGGACCCGAACTATCCGGCCAGCGCGCTCGGCGCCGACCAGAGTTGGCTGATGATCAAGGTCGAGGTCACCGATCACGAGGGACTC
This sequence comes from Myxococcaceae bacterium, assembly GCA_049589315.1. GTDB lineage: Bacteria > Myxococcota > Myxococcia > Myxococcales > Myxococcaceae > JBAWAM01. The sequence continues at coordinate 19,491 of JBAWAM010000544.1, read as the reverse complement.
GCCGATCACAAGTCTCTGGGCGCCCTGGTGAGGCTTCGCGACGGCTCGGGCGGGGACGTGTCGCTCGAGCCGTCGTTCCCAATGGGCGCATTCGAAGGGAACGGCTGCACGCTGACCGTCTCTCCGTACTTTGATAGGCGGAAGACGTGCTTCGAGCTGGGAGCGCTCGTGAATCGGTCTTCCGGGCCGTGGTCGATCGAGCTTCCGTACGGCGCGGGCGTTCCGGTCGACCCGTTCTGATCTCCGAATGCGAGACACCCTGTCGCCTCTGGGGGGTGATGCAATGCAGCCATCGAACGACAAGGCAGGACGCGCACTTCGAGGCGGCGACAAGAGAGAGCCGTCCAGACCTCATCGCCGGACCGAGCTGCTCGCTGAGCTCAACCGGGAGTTCCCGCGGTTTCAGCGCGCCTCCGAGACTGTCGATGCGGCCGCCAGCGCCGTGCTCGCGCTCAAGGAATCGGACCTCTGGTGCATCGACGTACTTCGGCAGGGTCCTCTGCCCGAAGTCACGCTCGCTGAAGCGTTGGGCTTGAGCGCTCGGCAGACGTCCACCATCGTCGCGCGGTTGGAGTCAGCCGGCTACGTCCGCCCAATCGCCCGCGCCGCTCCTTCCGCGGAGCGTCAGCGCGAGTTGACCGATCACGCGCTTGAATGGATCGAGAGCCTCTGGGGGCCAATCCGCGACGAGGGGTTCGAGCTGATGCAGTCGTTCTCCACGCGGGAGCTCGCCGCATTCACGCGGTTCCTCAGGGAGGGCACCGCGCTGCAGAATCGGCACGCTGCGCGGATTCGAGCACTGGCGGAGCTGCCCGCCTCCGGGCGACCTCGCAGTACGCGTGCTCACGGTGGGCTCTCGCCGGCGGCGCTGCGTCGAGTTCAGCTCTTCGCCCTCGCAAATCTGGGGCGACGCGTACGGTTGGAGGATCTCGCCGCGCGTGCAGGGGTGAGCCTCTTCCACTTCGCACGGGCGTTTCGCACCTCAACCGGGGAGACGCCGTATGCGTTCGTTCAGCGGCTTCGGGTCGAGAAGGCGCAGCAACTCCTTGGCGAGACGGATCTTCCGTTGGGGCGAATTGCGCTGGAGTGTGGCTACAGCTCGCAGAGCAAGCTCACGCACGCGGTCCGGCGCGCGACGGGGTTGACGCCCGGCCGCCTCCGCGAGGCAGGTCGATAGCCGCAAGATTCGGCAAAACGCGGCAAGCAACGGGGAGACGAGCCTTCATGCCGACGACATGGTTGCGTGCATGCGCAATCGAATCGCTCTCCGTCTGGTCTGGGCCTCCGCAGTACTTCTTGGCATCGAAGCCGGCGGCGGCCTCTTCGAGCACCTCGTCCTGGACCGCGCCTGGCCGTCCAATCTGGCCCTCATCCAACCGAACCTCGGTGGCGTGAATCGCGGGACCTTCTGGATCGCCGTCCACACCTCGCTGACGGTCATCCTCCTCGGCGCTCTCTGGGCAACCTGGCCCCAGCGCCCACTCCGCATTCGCGTCGCATGGGCGCTGGGGATCCATGTCGCCCTGCGCGTGTGGTCCTTCGCCTACTTCATTCCAGCCGCGATCCGGTTCGAGGCCGCCCAGGCGGTCGTCGACGCAGACGTCCGGGCGTGGGTGATCCAGAGCCCGCTTCGTACGTTGGTGACCTTGATCGCCTGGGTGATTCTCTTCAGGCCTCGAGACATCGGCAGTTCGTTGCCGGGAAGCAGCCCTGACCTGTCCTCCGAAAGACGACCGGGCCAGCCTGGTCTCCCCCGAACGACTTTCACAGGATAGCGACTCGGCCATGCGCGTCGTCGTGACGGGAGCAAACCGGGGCATCGGACTGGAGTTCGTGCGGCAGTTCCTCTCGCGCGGCGACACGGTGGAGGCGACCGCACGTGATCCGGAACGCGCCACCGAGCTGAACCGCTTGAAGGAAGCGGTCGGAGAGCGGCTTCGGATCCACCGGTTGGACGTCGCCGACGACTTCAGCGTGAGCGCCTTCGCTGACGCACTTCTGCCCGGTCCCGTGGACCTCCTGGTGAACAACGCTGGCCTCGGCGCGTGGATCGGGCTCGATGAGCTCGACTTTCAGGAGGCGAAGCGGCTGTTCGACGTGAATGCACTGGGCCCGCTGCGGGTCACCCGAGCGCTGTTGCCTCGCCTGCGCCAGGGGAGCCAGAAGCGGATCGTTCACCTGACCTCGCGGATGGGCTCCATCGCGGACAACAGCAGCGGCGGCTCCTACGGCTATCGCATGTCGAAGGCTGCGTTGAACATGGCGTCCAGGACGTTGGCCGTGGATCTCGCGGGAGAGGGGATGGTCTCCGTGGTGCTACATCCCGGATGGGTGCAGACGGGGATGGGCGGCGAGGGCGCCACCACCACTCCGACAGACGCAGTGGAGGCGATGATCCGGATCATCGATGGACTCGGGCCCGACGAGTCCGGCAGGTTCTTCCATGCAAATGGAACCGAGCTGCCCTGGTGAGAACCACGCGGTCAAGGGATGGAACCGGGAGCGCCCACGCTGTGCCGGAGAATGCACGCGCGTCTTTCGTGGACAGGTTTCGCGAGGGCACTGGCGTCCATACGCGGCTGCACCTCGCGCGCCGGCGGACGAGTGAAGACGAGGTTGTCTCTCTCCGCGCATCGCCCATGCCCGACCGTCGAGCGCATCAGAGGTCCGTGGGGCACGACTCAGCGCTCGCGTTCCTTCGAGCGTCGCGCTAGGTGTGCGTGCCCACCCTTTCCACCGGTGACCCTCATGCCCTTCGAGCTCGAACGCTTCACCCGCCAGTTGCTTGCCGAGACCCTCTTTTTTGATGAAGAGACGGGGGCTTTCGGCGGTGTGACGCTCGTCGATGAAGACAACGGTAAGGAGGTCTACTTCGCGTCGTTCGAGCCCGACTCCGAGGCCTACGTGATCGAGAAGGCCACTGAGTGGGAGAAGATCGACACGGATGGCGACGGTGAGCCCGATTTCGAGATGGGAACCGATGGCACCGAGCACGGGACGTACCCGACCGCCGAAGATGCCGCGGAGGCGCTCCTTGCCCTCTCGCGCGAGCAGAATCTCAGCCCGAACGTCATGCTCCACATGGACCTGGGCGAGGATGAGGACACAATTGCCGAGGCGTGAGTAGTCCTCGGACGGCAGGCCGAACATGTATCGATGCTGACTACCGCCTGATCGCGGTGAGCACCTGGAGGGCTCCCACGATCAGAATGATCGTCGCGGCAGACACGTGGAGTTTCGGCTGTGCTTTCACCCAGCAGAGCGCCCCGGCGACGGCCAGGGCGATCGCCAGCACCAGTCCCAGCGGGATCCCGGAAACCGCCAGCCGGACGATCCCCAGCGCCATGAGAACCTCGATCGCGGCGACCGCCGAAGCAACGACCGGAAACAGGCGCGACTGGACCTGGACTGCCAGGAACACCGCACACGCGAGAGCCGCGATCGCCAGAATCAGTGAAACGTTCATGTCTCCTCCGTCTTGCGAAACCTATCGTGTGGTTTCAAGGTCGCAAACGGGCTGATTCGCAGCGCCCGCGGAAATACGCGGGCTTAGTGCGACAATTCCCTCAGTCGCAGGCGTGTGTACCACTTGATTGAAGCCGGCAGTTTCGACCGCAGCTGAAGCTGCCATCGCTGTTGAGCGCGCAGCGACCGTCGGGCGTCGAGGCACAGTAGAAGCGCCCACTCGAGCCCAGCCGGCAATCGTAACCGCAGGCCTCGCGGCCATCCGAGCCTGTCCTGCAACTCCAGCCTGGCCCGCCCACCACAGCGCCGGGCGCGGCCACGACCACGACGTTGTTCCCACCGCCGAACTGCTGACGAGCGCTCATCCCGTCCTGCCACAGCCGGTCCGCGAGCTGCTTCGTGGACGCCAGCCGCACCTGCTCGTCCGCGGGGTTCACCTCCCCGCCGAGCTGGATTCCCAGCTGCACCGTGCCATCAGGTTGCGTGTACCAGATGAGGCGGTCGCCGTTGTTCAGGTGAACGTGAAGCTGGCCTTTGCCCAGATAGGCCTGGTGCCCTTGCTGCTGCGCCACCGAGACGACGGCTGGATAGAGAGTCTCCGCGTCCCAGGAGCTGATGGGGTACGTGTAACGCCCGTGGACGCAGCCGCTCAGCGCGACCGAGGTCAGAAGGATCCACTGCAACACCGTTCGAGAGTTTCCTGGGTCCATGCCCGCTCATTGGGGCGACCTGTCGTGATCCGTCACGAAGCGCAGGTGAAATGCACGAAACCGCCACTTTCGACCAAGAAGATCCAAAGCGAACGACGCCCTTCTTCCTATTCTCGCCCACCTTTCCCCCACGGAATTACGGGCTGTTGGGGGAACGCGGACAAGGAGAGGTGTATGTCGATTCGCTTGACCTGGTGTGTCTGGATCGCTGCGTTCGCCCTGATGGGCGGCTGTGCTGGCAGCACCGGCTACGAGTACTCCGACGCGGGTAACCTCATCGACGGCGACGGCGACGGCGACGGTGATGGATATGGTGATGGGGGCGGCAACGGTCACCGGGACGGGGGCGGCAACGGCAACGGCAATGGCGATGGCGGCAGCAATGCCGGCGTCGATGGTGGCGGCGATGATGATTGGGTAGCCACCGACCAGATCAACTGCGGAGACCTCCCTGGCATCAAACGGGGCACGCTCGAGAAGGTGATCGCGTGCGTGCCGGCTGGCATGGAAGGCAAGACGGGCAAGCTCCGTCCTCTCGTCATCGGGCTGCACGGCATGATCCAGACCGCCGACGAGCAACGAGACACCACCGAATGGCACAGGCTGGGTGGCAAGTACGGCTTCTACACGGTGTTCCCGCAGCTCCCTCCAGCATTCAACACGCAGGATTACGTCCTCGGGACGAAGTTCCCAGGCCCCTGGAACTTCTGGGCTGACACGCTCAACAGCCGTTCTGCGCATGAGAAAGCCATCAACGACGTCATGGACGCCATGCTGGCGGCGCACGACATCGATCCCGAGCGGGTGTTCGTCACGGGTGTTTCCGCAGGTGGATACATGTCGACCTACATGGTCGGCAAGTTCCCGGACCGGTACGCGGGAGCAGCGTCGTTCTCCGGTGGCGCCGCAAACTGCACATCGAAGTGTCTCGACACGGACAAGACCGGTACTGATCTGAAGCGTCCCGCCGGCTTCAAGGTGCCTGGCGGGGCAGAGTTGATCGCCCTCAACCCGAGCTACTGGAACGACGCGTCCAAGCGGAAGCCGCGCGTCATCGCCTTCCACGGAAAGCTCGATGGAGCGGTCAGAGACATCAACCTGGGGGAAATCAGGAAACAATGGATCGAGGCGCTCGGGATCGACGCGACGCCCGATAACGCCGCTCTCGGCGAGCCCGCGAGCCTCGGTGGCTACGAGTACCAGGCGTTCGAGTACCAGGGCCAGATCGGCGTGGCCACGGTGTACATGCCCGAGCTTGGCCATGGCACGGTCGTCAAGCCGGGAAGCGGCGTGGACGAGGGTGGCAACGATCCGGAAGCGTCCAAGATCTCCAAGGACTGCTCGCCGGTGAAGAGCAAGAGCTGCACGCAGGATTGGACGAACTCGGGCAACGTCTACGGCCCGTACCAGGCGGCGCGCTTCTTTGGTCTGACCACGAAGTAGGGTCGCACGTACCCCGTTCAGCGCGAGCTGGCAGTGGGGCGACCATGATGCCCGGGCTCTTCGAGCGCTCAACCCAGGCGAATGACGCCTGGGCTCCGATCACCGGGTTCCCCAATCCAATGTCGCCCCAGTAGACGTTCGATCCACCGGCTCAGCGGGGCCGGATGATTGCGCCCACGAAGAGAACCACTTCAGTCGTGCCTGGATTGGCGAGCGAATGGGGCGTGTTCGCCGGGAACGTGACCACGTTTCCGCTCCGGCAGGCGTGGTGCGTCTCCCCATCGAAGAGCACCGGCTCGCCTGCGAGCACGTAGGCGTACTCGCTGCGATCGGGGTGCTGGTGGAGCGGATAGCTCGCGCCCGGCTCCAGCCGGATCAGTTTCGCCGTCCCGGCGTCCTCCATCACGAGCTCCTTGGCGGAGACTCTTGCGACGGGTGTCTGCTTCCACTCGGCCTTCGACGTGTCCAGGTATGCCATGACGTTCCTGTAGTCGAGCGACCGAGCCCGCTCAATTGGCCGGACGTGGCACGGCCGCGCGTCCTCGCGAAGGGAGAGCCAGCAGATCGGGCCGGGGCGTCTCCAACTTGTCGGGGGTCCTCGCGACGGGGAGACATGCATGCCCGGACACACCGTTTCGCAGAAGCTGATTCGAAGCCATCTGGTCGAGGGGCGCATGAGCCCCGGGAGCGACATCGCTTTGCGGATCGACCAGACGCTGACACAGGATGCGACCGGCACCCTGGTGATGCTCGAGCTGGAGAGCATGGGCCTCGACCGGGTGCGCACCGAGCTCTCCGCTCAGTACGTCGACCACAACCTCGTCCAGGAGGACTTCAAGAACGCCGACGACCACCTCTTCCTGCGCAGCGCATGCCGGCGCTTCGGACTCCACTACAGTCGGCCCGGGAACGGCGTCAGCCATCCCGTTCACCAGGAGTTCTTCGGCCGGCCCGGAGTGACCCTGCTGGGTTCGGACAGCCACACGCCGGCGGCGGGAGCGATCGGCATGCTCGCCATGGGCGCGGGCGGCCTCGAGGTGGCGATGGCGATGGCCGGCGAGCCGTATCATTTGAAGATGCCCGAGATCTGGGGAGTCCGTCTCGAAGGCGAGCTGCCCGACTGGGTGAGCGCGAAGGACATCATCCTCGAGCTCCTGCGCCGGCACGGCGTTCGCGGCGGCGTGGGTCGGGTCATCGAATACCGTGGGCCCGGCCTCGACCGGCTCCAGGTGATGGACCGGCACGTCCTCGCCAACATGGGGACCGAGCTGGGTGCGACGAGCACGGTGTTTCCCGCAGACGAGGAGGTCCGCCGGTTCCTTCGCAGCCAGGGACGGGAGGGTGACTTCACCCCCCTGCTGGCGGACGCCGACGCGGTCTTCGAACACGAGGAGACGATCGATCTGTCGGCGCTCGAGCCGCTCATCGCGCTTCCTTCCAGCCCGGGGAAGGTGGTGCCCGTGCGCGAGGTCGCGGGCCGCCCGATCTACCAGGTCTACATTGGCTCCTCCGCGAACCCGGGCTACCGTGACTTCGCGGTGGTTGCGGAGATCGTCAAGGGTCGTCAGGTGCACGACCGCGTCTCCTTCGACATCAACCCCGCGTCGCGAAGATCGCTGGCGAAGCTGATGGCCGACGGCCACCTGCTCACGCTGCTCGACGCGGGTGCGCGCATCCACCAGACCGGCTGCAACGGGTGCATCGGCATGGGGCAGGCCCCGGCGACCCACCAGATCAGCCTTCGCACCGTGCCCCGCAACTTTCCGGGACGCTCAGGCACGCGCGAAGACCAGGTCTACCTGGTCAGCCCCGAGACCGGCGCCGCCTCCGCGCTCACCGGCGCGATCACCGATCCGCGCACCCTGGGCATTCCCTATCCCCGGGTTCACGAGAGATACGATGGAGCTCGAGGCGAGGTGCTGATCATGTCGCCCCCTCCGCCGGAGGAGGCCGCGCACGTGGAGCTCGAGCGGGGTCCGAACATCCGCCCGCTTCCCGCGCTCGACGCCCTGCCGGACACCCTCTCGTTGCCGGTGCTGTTGAAGGTCGGGGACGATCTCTCCACCGACGAGATCCTCCCCGCGGGCGCCCGCGTGCTCCCGTTTCGAAGCAACATTCCGAAGATCGCCGAGTTCGCCTTCGAAGCCGTCGACCCGACATACCCGTCCAGGGCGCTCGTCGTGCGCGAGGCGGGGGGCCACATCATCATCGGTGGAAGCAACTACGGGCAGGGTTCGAGCCGCGAGCACGCTGCACTGGCTCCCCGCTTCCTGGGGCTGCGCGCCGTCATCGCCCGGAGCTTCGCCCGGATCCACGCGCAGAACCTGGTCAACTTCGGAATCCTGCCGCTCCTCTTCGTCTACCCTGCGGACTACGAAACGGTGACGGCGGGAGATGGCATCGAGTTCTCCCTGGACGGGCTGGAGAACGGCAAGAACCTCTCCGTGCGGACAGGTAGCCGGGAGTTCCTCGTCCATCACCAGCTCTCTCCGCGGCAGATCGAGATCGTGCGCAGCGGGGGGCTGATCAACTGGATGCGGGAGCGTCTCCGCCACCGGCCGACGTAGCTGGCCAGGGCAAGGCGCAAGGCCGCAGTTCCCGCCTCTTCGACCTGCGAGCAGCCAGGCGTGCGGCGGGCCGCCATGACGCGGGGACGGCGCAATCTTCCTCGTTCGTCCCTCGTGCAGGGGCGCAATCCCGCGTGATGCAGGGCCGGGGACGTGACCAACGTTTCGTCACCCGAGGTCCGGTGCGGGACGTCGGTGGTGTGCCTGGGGACCGAAGATGGGAGCGGGGAAGCTGACGAGGATGTTGCTGTGTGTGGGCGGCCTCTTCGGCAGCTGCGGTGCGCCTTCAAGCGACGCCGACCCGCCGGTGTCCGCCCCGCTCCCGCCCGCTCCAGGATTGCCGGAGCTCTCCCGCGACCGCGCGCCGTCGTTGGATTCGGATCGGGTCATCATGTTGCTGCCGCCTGCACCCGACGGGAGCAGCTGGAGTCTCGGCGGGCGCGATCCGAATACGGAGGACGCGCAATTCTTCGATCTCGGTGGCGACAGCGCGACCCGGGGTCAAGACGGCGGCATCACGTTCTGGAGGCACCCCGGTCACGCTCTGCGCTACGCGAGTGGAGGCCTGGAAGGGCGCACCGCGCGGTTCAACATCAGGGCCGGCGGCGGCTCGCAGACGTACACCTGGAACAGCGGCGCGCGCGAGTCGGGCTTCCTGGCCAGCCCCCGCGATCTCACGAACTTCGAAGCCACTGCCTACCTGCGCGTCTGGGGCTACACCGGCGTGCACGTATTCATCGGCTGGGTGCTCCGGGGAGGCAGGCACTCGGTCGCGGAGGGCGCGGAAGCGAGTTGCACGGGCATGATGTTGCCGTTCGGGAGCGAGCCGCCCATCGCGTACCGGGAGCTGAACCATCCCTACTACGACCAGATCGCCCTCACTCCCCGGTTCCCGTTCCAGCTCAACGAGGGCCGGTGGCTCGCGATGAAGGTGGTGTCCTATCGCATCGAGGGAGGGACGAAGAACCTTCTCTACCTCGATGACGACCCGTTCGACGTGAGGGGTGAACCTCGCAACGCGTTCCGGCTGTACGCCCAGTGGAACGACAGGGACGGCGTGTCGTCGGGCCAGTACCGCCAGGCAGCGACCTGGGGCGGATGGGTGACCACGCTGCGGGTAGACGGTTGGAATGAGGTGGAGCTGGCCATCCTGTCAGTGCGGGAAATCATTCCGCCCGTCGTCAGCAACGCGGTGGTCCCCTGGTCGAGATAGCCGCGCGCCTCAGTGGTTCACGACGTTGCCGCTGCCCAGGTCCTCGATCTCGAGGGCGCCGTCGCCCCACACCTCGATGTTGCCCGACCCGTAGAGTTGGACCTTCGCAAAGTGCGACACCGAGGCATTCACGCTGCCTGAGCCGGAGTTCAGCAACTCCGCGTCGACCGCCACCAGAGATTGGGCGTTCACGAAGCCGCTCCCGTCCACGTCCATGAACAGGGTATTCGCCGTGCCCTCGAGCGTCGCGGCGCCCGAGCCGCTGCCGGCGACGGTCACCGAATCGGCGTCCGCGCGGACGGTGACGTGGCCGGAGCCATTCCGCGTCACATCGACCGTGGATAGGCGCGCGCTCCCGGGCGGAACGCACACCTCGAGCGCGCCCGAACCGTCGTGCGAGACGGTCAGCGAGGACGCGTCGATGCAGGCCCGCATCGATCCCGAACCGTCGTGCCTCAATGCCAGCGCGGCCGGGAGCTGTCTGCCCTCCACGGTCAATTCGCCCGAGCCGTCGAGCGCCGCACCGGTGATGCTCGGGGTGCTCACGGTCACGCGTCCTTCGCCGCGATAGGAGATCGGCGCAGGCGTCTCGACGTAGAGCACTCCTCCTCGCACTTCGACCTTCACGAGCTGCTGCAGGTTCTCGTCGATCGTCAGCGCCACCTTCGATTCACCCTCGCCGACGGTGACCGCGACGTCGATTTCACTCGAGTTCTGGATGCTCGAGTACGCCCCCACGTCAATGGCGCGGGTGGTCTTCGAGCCGTTTCCGTGCTCGGCAAAGGGCTCGCAGCCGGTGAGTACAGAGAGGACTGCGCACACGGCTGCATTGCGAAGTAGATGGGTCATGCCGCTCAAACACCACAGCGCGGAGAAAGTGTCACCACACCTGAATAGGGCGACGGGTCCGGCTCAGCGCGCGATCCCGGTGAACGACTGCGACACGCTGCAGCCGGTCTGGCCCGCGCCCTCGAGCTCCGTCTGGATGAGCTGCCCCGAGACGTGACGCGCGCCATTGCCCTCGAAGACGCTCCCGGTGAGCAGAACCTCGAACCGGGTGAGGTCGGTGGTGTTCGCCGTCGGCTGCCGAGTGGGCTGGGTCAGGGAACGGAACGAAGCGATGAGCGCCGGATCGTCTGTGTCGGCGTGGGTGAACAGTGTTCCGCTGATCGCGAGCTCGAGCTGCTGCACCGGATCGATCAGCGTGGTGGCGACCTGGCCCGATCCCCCTGTTTGCTCGAGCTTGATGGTTGGCGGCAACAGGTACGGCTCGAACGCGCACTGCCCGGAAGCGGTGCTGGTCGTGAGCGAATAGGCGCCGGATACGTCAGGGCACCCGGCTTCGCACGCCTGGTTCTCGGCACACGCCGAGAGCGCCAGTGCGCCCGCGACCGACACCCATGTCCGGCTCCACCGCTGCATCGGGCGCACGGTGCGCACGGACTGCAGGCCGAGGAACCTGATCATCCGGACCAGTCGTTCGTGCGCTCCGCGTCAAGAGGCGGCGATTGCGGTGTATCCTTCGACCGTGCGCTCTTTCAGCAGGACAGCGCTGGCCCTGATCGTGCTCGCTGGGATCGCGGCTGCCGGTTGTCGTGGCGAAAAGCTGGTCCCGATTGGGGGCGCGCATGAGGACCGCTCCCTGCCGAGCGTCACGCCTTCCCCGACGCCACCTACGTCCTGCGCCAAGCTCTGCGGTTCAGAGTGTTGCGGTAGGGGCGAAGCCTGTCTCGACGGCCGGTGCGTCAGCGCTTGCGCTTCCGGCGTGTGGTGCGGCGACGAGGCGTCTGGACGGGTCTGCTGTGCCGAGGGCCAGGTCTGCAGTGTGGACTTCGTCTGCACGGAGCCGACCACGCCGCCTCCCTCCTGCCCGGAAGGTCATTCCTGGGAGCCATTGCTGGAGGTTTGCGCGCCTCCGGTGGAGGTCGGTGAGTGCCTGCAGGCCCCCGCTGCGTCCCAGACGCCTGAAGTGCTCTGGCACCACGCTGCGGAAGATGACTTCGATCAGTCCATCTCCACTCCTGTTGTCGTCGACGTGAATGGCGATGGCGCGGCGGACGTGCTGGCGACCTTCTTCACTGCCGAAACAGGCGTCGAAGGTCCGGCGATCATCCGTGCGTTGAGTGGGCTTGATGGGCGTCAGCTCTGGAAGACGCCTCTGGATGCGCAGCACGGACCGGCTGGGGCGGCGCAGCTCGCCGTCGCGCGGCTGGTGGAGAACCGTCCGCTGACGGTCCTTGCGGCGGAACGGGATGGCACGCTTGCGGCGTTCGATGCCACCACGGGGGCGAGGCTGTGGCGCACGCGAACCTCATCCGGGAGCCCAGCCCCCTGCCAGATCGGGTGGGGTGCGCCGCTCGTCGCCAACCTCGACGGAGTCGGCACACCGGAGATCGTCTGCAGCCTCACGGTCTTCGATGCTCACGGTGTGCTGCGTTGGTCCGCAGAAGGGGGCACCGACGCGCCCTGGGGGGCGATGGTCGCGGCGGGTGATCTCGATGGCGACGGCACGCTCGAGATCACGGACGGTAGACACGCGTACAGACACGATGGCTCCCTCTACTGGAAGGTCGCCGAGGGAGGTGGTGGGCTGGCGGGGATCGCGGACTTCCTGCGCTCTCCGTGGGACCTGGCGCCCGACGGTGTGCCTGAGGTCGTGCTCATCCGGGACGGCAGAATCGAGCTGCTGGAGGGGCGGACGGGCCAGAGGCTGGTCGGGCCGACGAACCTGCCTTCGTCGATCAACTCGTTCTGTTACTCGCGAGAGCAGGTGGTGCCCGGGCGGGGAGGACCACCGGCGATCGCGGATCTCGACGGGGACGGGAGCCCCGAAGTCGTGGTGGCTTCCGGAGAATGCATCGCCGCGATGAGCCTGACGCGGGACAGCGGACCTGCGCAGTGGACGATGCGCTGGGGGATGACCGCCGTCGACAGAAGTTCGTCAACGACGGCTGCCGCGCTCTTCGACTTCGACGCCGACGGTACCCTCGACGTCGTGTATGCGGGCGAGACGAAGTTGCACTTCCTGAGAGGTGACCTCGGCACGCCTTCCTTCGAGCCGCTCTCGCACTGCTCGGGCACGCTCTACGAGTCGCCCGTGGTCGCAGACGTGGACGGGGACGGCAGCGCCAACGTGGTGGTTGCCGTCAACACCCACCAGGCGGACGCCCTGTGGTGCTCGTTCAACGTGAGGCCGGGGATCACGGTCTATCGCGAGCTGGAGGGGCGCTGGGCGAACGCGCGGGGGATCTGGAATCAGCACGGGTATCACCCCTCCGGGGTCTGCGACGGCCATGACGCTGTCTGCGAGAGCTCGGGGACGAGCAATGACCCGGGAAACATCCCGCGCGTGTTTCCCGAGCCGTACTCCCCCGAGCACAACGTGATGCGTGCGAACTCACATGGGCCCTGGGCGCCGTTGGGTGTGCCGAACCTGAGGATCACCCACGTGGTCGCGAGCGCCCTCCTTTGCCCAGAGGAGGAGAGCGTGATGGTCCGCGTGGTGAACACCGGCCAGGCGCCGGCCCGCGCGGGCACGCCGATGACGCTCTGGCGGGACGAGGCGGTCCTGGCGCAGGGAGTGCTCTCGGTGCCCCTGAGGCCCGGTCAGGCCGTCGTAGTGACGCTCCGGTTCTCGCCGTCCGAGACGACGCGTTCGCCCGACGCAGTCGTGCGGGTGGGGCCTCCGCCGGGACAGAGCGAGTGCGATCCGGGGGACAACGCCTTCCCGGTCCGACTGCCCGGCTGTTCCCCTGCTATTCGTGACGAAGGCTGAGCGACTTGATCACGACCTCGCCTGCGGCATCGGGGGCATCGCCCCTGGACGCGTTGGATTGCGTGTAGGCGCCGGCCTTGAAGTAGCAGCCGCTGGCGCTCACGGGGAGGTCCACTTTGGGCGTGGTGAGGTCGTTGTAGAAGACCTGGATGCGGCCACCACGGGCGACGAGCTTCACCGTCATCGGCGTCCCGAGCACATAGTTCGCGTCGAGCAGACCGGCCTCGTCGCCGCCGCGCTCCACGAACAGGCGCTCGCCCTCGAGGCGAATCATCACCACGTCGTCGTCGGCGTCGTGGATCTGCCCCGCCACCACATGGGGCTTCACCACCGGCTTCGAGGTGATGGTCTGTTCGATCAGCAGGGTGTGGGTCCCCTCATCGGTGGACCAGCTCGCCAGTTCACGGCCGTCAGGGGTCATCTCGCGCAGCTCGGACCGTGGATAGCTCGAACCGCTGGTGGTGTAGCCGCCCGCGGGGGCGCGGAAGACGACGGCGTCCCCCGAGTCGGAGACCCGGAAGAAGGGCGCGAGGCTGAAGGTCTCGAGCTCGGGCTGGAGGACTTCTCGCGGCGAGCCTCCGGAGTCTCTCTCCACCGGAAGGGTCAGCTTCCACGAGGAGAGGTCCAGAACCTGGGATGGGAGCGTGGCGGGTTCGGGGTCGGGGTCGGGTGGCGCGCCCACGTCGGGCGGATTGGAGTCCGGGCCGGAGATCGCAGGAGGAGGCGTGCCTCCGCCGTGCTCACTTATCTCCGGCGCCTCGGAGGGACCGTCGACGGGAGCGCCCTGTGCCTCGTCGTGTCTCTCGTCTGGAGCGTCGGCGCGACCTCCGCAGGCTGCAGCGCTCAGGGCCAGGATTGACATCAGCAGGACGGCGCTTCGCACGGGCGGTCTCCAGGTCGGTGGGCGGCCTCACGTCGAGGCCTGGCGTGCCACAAACCGCTGCGTGCGCCCGGTCATCCTGTCCATGTCGGAAGCGATGCCCGACCGGCCGGAGACCGGCCCACCAGCAGGAACAATCTCAGCGGCTGGCCCGCCACGCCTCGAGGATGTGCTCGACGATCTGGGAAACCCCGACACCGTGGGTGACCTGGGCGAACACCGTCGGCCCGTTCCCGCGCATCTTCCTGGCGTCGCGCTCCATCACCCCGAGATCCGCGCCCACCAGCGGGGCGAGGTCGGTCTTGTTGATCACCAGCAGGTCCGACTGGGTGATCCCGGGCCCGCCCTTGCGCGGGACCTTGTCTCCGCCGGCCACGTCGATCACGTAGATCGTGCAGTCGGCGAGCTCGCGGCTGTACTGCGCGGCGAGGTTGTCTCCTCCGCTCTCCACGAACAGCAGCTCGGGCCTGAACGTCTCCATGAGCTGATCGAGCGCGAGCAGGTTGTGGCTGATGTCCTCGCGGATCGCCGCGTGGGGGCAGCCGCCGGTCTCCACTGCGCGAATCCGTCCGTCCGACAGCGCTTCGTTGCGGACGAGGAACTCCGCGTCCTCGCGCGTGAAGATGTCGTTCGTCACCACGCCCAGCGAGTAGCGGTCGCGCATCGCCCGACAGAGCGCGAGCAGGAGCGCGGTCTTCCCGCTCCCCACGGGGCCGCCGATGCCCACCGTGAATGCGCGCTGCTTGAAGTCCCGGCGAAGGCGCTCGTCGCGCTGCGAGAACGCTCCGGGATGGGACCACTCCGGGTGCTCATGCGGAGGGTCATGGGGGTGGGGGTGGTGCCCGTCGCCGTGGTCGTGATCGTGCCCGTGTTCGTCGTGCATGCGTGCCTCGGAATCAGGATTGGAACAGCCGTGAATAGAGTCGGTCGTGGGTCGCGCCGAACAGGTCGAGCAGCGGCGCGGTCTGCGCGAGCGCGTCGACCTCCAGCGCGCCGCAACGTTGGAGCACTGCACCGAGCTCTGGAGCGAGCTCGGTGAGCAGCCGTTGCGCCTCGTGCGTTCCGACGACTCCGAGCCGCACCGCCGCCGACATCACCCCACGGGCGCCGAGCGAGAGGTACACGTGCTGCGCATCGGCGAGCTCGACGTCCAGCGATCTCAGCACGGCGCCGAACACGGGCGCATGGTGCATCGCCAGCTTCTGCGCCGCTGCCTGCGCCCGAACTGCGTCCGCGGCCGGGAAGATCCGGGCACAGGTGTCGAGGAAGGCGCGCCCCTGGGTCCGGCTCGTGCGACGAGCGACGTGTGAGACGAGGAACGTCTCCGCGCGCGCGTCCAGCTCGACCAGCGCCTCGGTTCCACGGTGCGCAGCGGTCACCAGCGGCAGCGCCCCGTAGCCCGCCTGCCACGCCCAGGAGCGCGCGAACGCGAGGAGGGCGGAAGGGCCCCGCACCTCGCCCTGGTGCCAGGCCGCTTCGAGCCCGCTCGAGTGCGCGAACCCGCCGGTGGGGAACGCGGAGTCGGAGAGTTGGTCGAGCAACCAGGAGCGCGGCATGGTTCAGAAGAGTGAGTACCGCTGCGCCAGCGGGAGCTCGGTGGCGGGCTCACAGCGGAGGAGTTCACCGTTCGCCCGAACCTCGTAGGTCTCCGGATCGACCTCCATCATCGGCAGCGCGTCGTTGAGCTTCATGTCCCGCTTGCCGATCCCGCGGCACTTCTCCACCGCCACGAGTCGCTTGCCCAGGCCGAGCGGCGACAGCCACCCCTCCGCGAGGGAACGTCGGGACACGAAGGCGATGCTGGTCGCGCCCACCGCCCTCCCCATGGCGCCAAACATCGGGCGCATGTACGAAGGCTGCGGCGTGGGGATCGACGCGTTGGGATCGCCCATCTGCGCCCACGCGATGAAGCCGCCCTTGATCACCATCTCGGGGCGCGCGCCGAAGAAGGCGGGGCGCCAGAGCACCAGGTCCGCGAGCTTGCCGACCTCCACCGAGCCGATCTGATGGCCCATGCCGTGGGCGATCGCCGGGTTGATCGTGTACTTCGCGATGTAGCGGCGAATGCGGAGGTTGTCGTTGTCGCCGGTCTCGCCCGCGAGCCGCCCGCGCTGGACCCGCATCTTGTGGGCGGTCTGCCAGGTCCGGGTGATGACCTCTCCCACGCGGCCCATCGCCTGGCTGTCGCTCGACATTATGCTGAGGGCGCCCAGATCGTGCAGCACGTCCTCCGCCGCGATCGTCTCGCCGCGGATCCGGCTCTCCGCGAACGCCACGTCCTCGGGAAGCTCCATGTCGAGGTGGTGGCAGACCATCAGCATGTCGAGGTGCTCGTCCAGCGTATTGACGGTGAACGGGCGGGTCGGGTTCGTCGAGCTGGGGAGCACGTTGGGCTCGCCGCAGACGCGGATGATGTCCGGCGCGTGACCGCCGCCCGCACCTTCGGTGTGGTACGTGTGGATCGTCCGACCGCGGAACGCGGCGATGGAGTCGTCCACGTAGCCCGACTCGTTCAGGGTGTCGGTGTGGATGGTGACCTGGACGTCCTCCTCCTCGGCGACACCCAGACACGCGTCGATGCTCGCCGGCGTGGTGCCCCAGTCCTCGTGCAGCTTGAGCCCGACCGCGCCCGCCTGGATCTGCTCGAGCAGGCCTTCGGGCCGCGCGCTGTTCCCCTTCCCGGTCAGCCCGATGTTGAGCGGGATGGCGTCGGTGGCCTGCAGCATGCGCTGGAGGTTCCAGGCGCCGGGGGTGCAGGTCGTCCCGTTCGTCCCGGTTGCCGGGCCGGTGCCGCCGCCCACCCAGGTGGTGATGCCGCTCGCCAGCGCCTCGGGCGCGAGCTGAGGGCAGATGAAGTGGATGTGCGTGTCGAGGCCGCCGGCGGTGAGGATCAGGCCTTCTCCGGCGATCGCCTCGGTGGTCACCCCGACCGTCATCCCCGGCGTCACTCCGGCCATCACGTCCGGGTTCCCCGCCTTGCCGATCCCCGCGATGCGTCCGTTCTTGATGCCGATGTCCGCCTTGAAGATCCCGGTCCAGTCGATCACCACCGCGTTGGTGATGACGCAGTCGAGCGCCTCGGCGTCGCTGGCGCCGGCGCGCTGGCCCATGCCGTCTCGCAGCACCTTGCCGCCGCCGAACTTGCACTCGTCGCCGTAGCTGGCGAAGTCGCGTTCGATCTCTGCGACGAGCCGCATGTCTCCCAGACGAACCCGGTCGCCCGTGGTGGGTCCGTAGAGGTCGGCATAGTGGCGCCGCTGGATTCTCCGACTCATCTACGCCTCCTCCCGGTTGCCGAACCCGCGCGAGCTCACCGCGTTCATGAAGGTCTCCTCGCCGTGCGAGGTCACTTCGCCGCTGCCGAGCGCGTTGCCGCCCTGGACCACCTTCGCGCCGGCGATCGGGACCAGACGC
This sequence comes from Myxococcaceae bacterium, assembly GCA_049589315.1. Taxonomy (GTDB): domain Bacteria; phylum Myxococcota; class Myxococcia; order Myxococcales; family Myxococcaceae; genus JBAWAM01. The sequence continues at coordinate 2,024 of JBAWAM010000544.1, read as the reverse complement.
ACGCGCTTCTCCTCGCCCGGCTCGAAGCGGACGGCGGTGCCCGCGGGGATGTCCAGCCGGTGTCCATAGGCCTTGCGCCGATCGAGGCGCAGCGCCCGGTTGGTTTCGCCGAAGTGGTAATGGCTGCCCACCTGGATCGGTCGGTCACCGACATTCGTCACCGTCAGCTCGACCGCCGCCCTTCCTGCGTTGAGCTCGAGCTCTCCCGCTGCTGGCAGCACCTCGCCGGGCGTGAGCGCCTCGCCTTCCGTTCCCTTGCCGAACGCGTCGAGCGACGGAATGGGGAGGAAGCTCCCGTAGAGCGCGAGCTGGAGATCGCCGTCCTCGAGCGCGACCGGGTGGTGCACCGTGACCAGCTTGGTCCCGTCCGGGAAGGTCCCTTCGACCTGGACCTCCACGATCATCTCGGGGACGCCCGGCACCACCTGACGACGCCCAAGCACCCGGCGACCCAGATCCATCAGCTCGGCCACTGACCGCCCGTCGCGGATCAACTCCAGCAGCTGCGTCGAGATCAACGCGACCGTTTCGGGGTAGTTGAGGCGAACTCCACGCGCGAGGCGCTTCTGGGCGAGCACTCCGGCCTGGTGGAGCATCAGCTTGTCGAGTTCACGCGGCGTCAGATGCATAGGACGTCGATTAGCACCCGATGCCGCGCTGCTTCGTCAAGCTTCGAGAGAGAGACTCTTCACGCCGCGAGCCGAAGGTGAACTTCGCGCGGAGGCGCCTCCTCCGGCGCGAACACCATCAGCGGAGGGAATCCGGGCCGCAAACCGAGCTCCCACGTGAGCCCATCCGGCGCGTGTCCTTCGACCCGGATGTATCCCGCGTGCAGACCGTGCAGGTGGTGCGCAGCGCATGTGGACACGAGATTCTCCGGCGCGTCGCTGCCGCCGTGCGAGCGGAAGGTGATGTGGTGGACGTGCACCGCCGGCCGACTGCAGACCGGGACCTGACACCATCCACCGTCGCGCGCGACCACCCGCGTCTGAACCGTCGTGCGACGGCGCAAGGCGAGCGCCCAGGTGTCGATGAAGTGGCGAGCGATGCGCTCGAGGCAGTCGCCGGGCGAAACCCATGCTCCCGCGGCGCGACGGACTGCACGGCAGGCGGCATCCAGGAGTTCGGTGGTGGAGGAGGGCAGGTCCACGTGGAGCCAGCCGCTGCTACACATCTGCGCGTCGGTCGCGGACTCTGCTTCGCGCGCGAGCTGGATGCAGGTCATTCGCTGAGCGCGCTCGAGCCATACGTCGAGAGACCGCTCATCCGCATGCCGCGCGATGATGCGCGCCTGCTCGTACGACACGCGCCCTTCGACGAGCGCCTGGCGGAGGGCGGGCAGTGCGTGGAGCCTTTGCTCGAGCGCGGCACGCTGCTCGACGGTGCGTGGCGCCATCTGGAGACGCTCGGTGCAGTAATGCCCGAAGTTCGCGAAGCCCATGTCGCGCCAGAGCCCGAGCATTCGCACGAGCAGGGCCAGGTGCCCCACCAGCCCGTCCCACCGCTTCCGCATGGCGGCGAGCTCGCGCAGCCGTGCGTCGAGCGCAAACGGATCCATCGCTGCATCGGACTCCGGCGCGGCGACCCCATCGACACGCTCGAGGGCGGCCCACCGACGGGTTTCGAACTCGAGCCCCTCTTTCGCGGCGAGCAGCGCGTCATTCAACGCGAAGCGGAGCACGGTCTCGTTCTCTCGTACGTCCTCGTCCTCCGGGTGCTCCGAGAGGAACTCCTCGCAGAGCGTTTCGAGAAGCTGCCAACGCGGCGCAGCGTGGCCCACGACCTTTCGCGCGAGCTCCAGCGCGTAGTCGACGGTCTTGCGCTGCGCAGGCGTGAGCAGCACTTCGACCCGGTTCCAGCGCTCATCCGACTCGTCCCCGGAAGCAACGCCGCTTCGTGCCGCGCGAACCACGGCTTCCAGTTCGCGAACGGTCATCTCCCGAGCGCGGGAGATCCAGAGCTCTTCGTGCTCACCCAACGCGACCGGAAGAATGCACTGCGCCTTGCGTGCGGAGAGCTCTCCT